>CANFSB010000020.1 GCA_947449495.1 Pseudomonadota bacterium | reverse complement strand
GGGCTTCCAGGACGACGACATCCCGTTCTGAGCCCGTCCCTCCCTCGCCAATGCCGGGTGGCTGGCGAGGGTTGCGGTGCGTGGGCCCCGGGTGGGCAGCGGCTGAGCCGGACGCCACGGGCAAATACCTATGGCGGCAGAAAACCGGTACGCTTGCAGGCCGCGATAATTGACCCCCTATGCCCGGCCGCTACTTCATAAAAACCTTCGGTTGCCAGATGAACGAGTACGACTCGTCCCGTATGGGCGACGTACTGGCTGCCTGGGAAGGCCTGCAGCCGGCTGCCGACGAGCAGTCGGCCGACATCCTGCTGATGAACACGTGTTCGGTGCGTGACAAGGCCGAAGACAAGGTCTATTCACTGCTGGGCCAGTGGCGACTGCTCAAGTTGCAAAGGCCCGAACTGGTCATTGGCGTGGGTGGTTGCGTGGCCAGTCAGGAAGGCGACGCGATCTTGAAGCGCGCGCCGTTCGTCGATCTGGTGTTCGGCCCGCAGACCGTGCATCGCCTGCCCGAAATGATCGGCGCGTTGCGGGGCACCGGCCAGTCACAACTGGACGTCAGCTTTCCCGAAATCGAGAAGTTCGATCACTTGCCGCCGCCGCGTGCCGAGGGCGCTACCGCCTTTGTGTCGATCATGGAAGGCTGCAGCAAGTTCTGCAGCTATTGTGTCGTGCCTTATACCCGCGGCGAAGAGATCAGCCGCCCGGCGACTGACGTGCTGCGCGAAGTGCAGGGCCTGCTGGCGCAAGGTGTGGGCGAAATCACTCTGCTGGGCCAGAACGTCAATGCCTATGCCGCCGCCGATGTCGACGGTACGGTACGTGACTTGGCTTGGCTGATTCACGCGTTGGGGTCGATGCAGGGCGTGCGCCGCATCCGCTTCACCACCTCGCATCCGCTGCATTTCGGGCAGTCGCTCATCGATGCGTATGCACAGGTGCCGCAGCTGGCGCATCACCTGCATCTGCCGGTGCAGAGTGGGTCAGATCGCATCCTCAACCTGATGCGCCGCGGCTATACCGCGCTCGAATTCAAAGACAAGTTGCGCCGCCTGCGCGCGGTGCGCCCCGGCATCTGCGTGTCCACTGATCTGATCGTGGGTTTTCCTGGCGAGACCGAACACGACTTCGAGCAGACGCTCGCGCTGGTGCGTGACACCAACCTGGATCAAAGCTACAGCTTCGTTTACAGCCGTCGTCCCGGCACGCCTGCCGCGTCGCTCACCGATGAAGTGGATGAAGACGTCAAACACCAGCGGTTGCTGCGCTTGCAGGCGCTGCTCAACGAGCAGGCTGCGGCCATCAATCAATCGATGGTAGGTACACGCCAAACAGTGCTGGTTGAACGCACGTCGCGCCGCGATGCCAACGAGTGGGCCGGCCGCACCGAGAACAATCGCTGGGTCAATTTTGTTGGTCCGCCGGGTCTACTCAACCGTTTTGTCGATGTGGAGATCACTGCTGCCATGGCCAATTCTCTGCGCGGCCGGCTTGCCTCCAGCCAGGATGCTTCATGAAGTCGCGCCCGGGCGTCGAGTCGGTGGAGTTTCAGTTGCTGCCGGAAGACAACGCGCGCTTGGCGGTGTTGTGCGGTCCGCTCGATCAGAACATCAAGCTGGTTGAGCAGCGGCTGGGCGTGGGCGTGAGCCGGCGCGGCAGTCACTTTCGCATCAGCGGTGAGCGTGCTGGCGGCGCCGAGCGTGTGCTGCGTGATTTGTTCGAACTGGTACAGGGCGATGGACCACTGGATCTGCCCGATGTGCATCTGGCGCTGCGTGAGCACGAGATGCCCGACGAAAACCCCACTCAGCGTGCCGATGGCGGCGCACGCGTCATCGAAGCCGATGGTGTGGTGCGGGTGCCGCGTGGTTTGATCCGCGCGCGCGGCGCGCACCAGAAGCAGTACATCGCCCAGGTCCACAGCCACGACCTCACCTTTGGCATCGGCCCTGCCGGTACCGGCAAAACCTATCTGGCGGTGGCCTGCGCGGTCGAGGCGCTGCAGAGCGAGCGTGTGCGGCGCATCGTGTTAGTCAGGCCGGCCGTGGAAGCGGGCGAGCGTCTGGGTTTTCTGCCGGGTGATCTGACGCAGAAAGTCGACCCTTACCTGCGCCCCATGTATGACGCGCTGTACGAGATGCTGGGTTTTGAGCGCGTGGCACGCCTGATCGAACGCAACGTGATTGAGGTGGCCCCGCTTGCCTTTATGCGCGGCCGCTCACTCAACGAGTCGTTCATCATCCTCGACGAATCGCAGAACACCACACCCGAGCAAATGAAGATGTTCCTGACGCGCATCGGCTTCGGTTCGCATGCGGTGGTCACCGGCGACCCCACGCAGACTGATCTGCCCAGCGGCCGGCCTTCGGGTTTGCGCCAGGCGTCGCAGTTGCTGCGCGGCGTAGAGGGCGTTGCGTTTAGCTTTTTTGATGCGGCCGATGTGGTGCGTCACCCGCTGGTGCAGCGCATCGTGCAGGCCTATGAGGCCGACGCGCAGGGCGGGGAGGCCCGATGACTGGTGCCAAACGTCCGCTGCGCGTCGAGCTGACGCGCCGTACGGCGGCACGGGCGCCGGGTATACGCTCGCTGGCGCTGTGGGCCAGTGCCGCATTGGGCCAGCGTGCTGCGGGCTGCGAAATAGCCGTGCAATTGGTGTCGGCCCCAACCAGCCGGCGCCTGAACCGGCAGTTTCGTGGCGAGGACCATGCCACCAATGTGCTGTCGTTTCCGGCCGTGCCCCTGCCGGGTGTGCAGCCGCAACCGCTGGGCGATCTGGTGATCTGTCCGCAGATTTTGCAGCGCGAAGCGCGCGAACAGGGAAAAAGTGACCGTGCGCACTGGGCGCATCTGGTCATACACGGCACACTGCATCTGGTGGGCCACGACCATATCGATGACGACGATGCACGCCGCATGGAGCGCCGCGAGGTGACCGTGCTGCGTCGCCTTGGATTTGCCAATCCTTATCGGATGACCCGCGCGACAGGTGCCACATGAGCGACACAGGCGGTTCCCCGTTTGGCTGGCGACGTCTGCTGCGCACCATTTCAGCACCGCGTGATCGCGAGCAATTGCTGGAGGGTCTGCGCGAGGCGCAGCAAGCCGGCCTGCTTGATACCGATGCCTTTGGCATGCTCGAAGGGGTGTTGCAGGTGTCCGACTTGCGCGCTCGCGACATCATGGTGCCGCGCGACCAGATGACCTGCGTGCGTCGTGATGATGCGGCGCAGCGTGTGCTCTCTGGCGTACTCGAATCAGGTCACTCGCGGTATCCGGTGCTCGACGAAGACGGTGAGCAGATCGTTGGCATCTTGCTGGCCAAAGACTTGTTGCGCTTGTTTGCAGTAGCGCCCGGCAAGCCCTTTGATATTGCACAGTGCATACGGCCTGCGGTGTTCGTGCCCGAGACCAAGCGTGTCAACATGCTGCTCAAAGAGTTTCGGCTCAACCGCTTTCACATGGCGGTAGTGGTCGATGAATATGGTGGCATTGCCGGCTTGGTTACCATCGAAGACATCATCGAGCAGATCATCGGTGACATCGACGATGAGTATGACGTTGCCGATGAGATCAACATCCGCAGTGAACCGGCCGGTCATTGGGTGGTGCGCGGCATCACGCCCATCGAAGACTTCAACGAGCACTTCGGGGTCAAGCTGGCCGACGATGAATTCGATACGGTGGCAGGCCTGGTCAGTCACCAGTTTGGCCGCATGCCCCGTCGCGGTGAGTCGGTGACTGTCGAGGGTATTGAGTTTCGGGTCGTGCGCGCCGATCGGCGACGTATCGAAACCCTGCATGTCATCGCGCCGCAGACGAGTGCTGCTGGCGACGCGCCCGCCGCGCATGGCTGAGTTGCGCCGCAGGCTTGTGCCCTGCGGCATTGCAGCGTTGGCGGGCATGGCGCTGACTGGCGCTTTTGCTCCTTATGGACTGTGGCCGCTGGCGGTGTTGTCGCCGGCAGTGTTGCTGTGGCTGTGGATGGACGCGCCCACGCCCCGTGCCGCCGCCACACTGGGCTTTTGGTACAGCTGCGGCACTTTTGCGCTGGGTACTTGGTGGCTGTACATCAGTATTCACGATTATGGACAGGTACCGGTGTGGCTTGCGCTGTTGCTGATGGCCGGTCTGGTGTTGCTGATGGCGGCTTGGCAGGCGTTGCTGGGTTGGTCGCTGATACGTTGGCTGCCGCGGCATGCTGGCGCGGGCACTTTGCTGGCCATGCCCAGCGCATGGGTGTTGATCGAATGGCTGCGCGGCTGGATGTTCAGCGGTTTCCCCTGGTTGTCTTTGGGCTATTCACAAACGGATTCGCCGCTGGCGGGTTTTGCGCCGCTGGCCGGTGTGTATGGCGTCAGCGCAATGCTGTTGGTCTCTGCTGCAGGGTGCGTCACGGCACTGCGCACTGGCGGTCGCTTGCGTGCCATTGCAGTAGCCTGTGCGTTGCTGCCCTGGCTTGCCGGCGCAGGGTTGCAGCGCATCGAGTGGACTCAGGTGCAAGGTGATGCGGTAAGTGTGGCGCTGGTGCAGGGCGCGGTACCGCAGGACCTCAAGTGGCAGGCCGACAACCACGACAATATTTTGGCCTTGTATCGCCAGCTCAACCAACAGGCACTGGGCGCGCGCATCGTGGTGTGGCCCGAGGCGGCACTGCCCGGTGTTGCCAATGGCTTGGGCCGTTATCTGGCCGAGGTATGGGCCGAGTCGCGCGCGGCCGGATCGGCGCTGTTGATCGGTGCAGTACGCACTGACGCCAGTGGTCGTGATTATTTCAACTCACTGCTGGCGCTGGGCGAGGCCGATCCATCGTTTTATGACAAGCAGCATCTGGTGCCTTACGGCGAATACTTCCCGGTGCCGGATTTTGTGCGACAGTGGTTGCAGCGCATGAACATGCCATTTTCGGATCTGGTGCCTGGGGCTGCCGGGCAGTTACCGTTGGAGGTAGCAGGCCTTAAGTTAGCTGCCAGCATCTGTTATGAAGATGCCTACGGACAGTTGCTGCGATCGGCCGAACGTGAGGCGGATTTGTTGGTCAATGTGACCAACGATGCGTGGTTTGGCACCGGCAGTGCTCGTTATCAGCATTTGCAGATCGCCCGCATGCGCTCATTGGAGTCTGGCCGTGACTTGCTACGGGTGGCCAACGATGGCGTCTCGGCCCTTGTTGATTATCGCGGTCGGGTGTTGCAGCAGGCGCCGGAGTTCACACCTGCGGTCTTGCGCGGTCAGGTGCAGCCGCGCGGTGGTTTAACGCCTTGGCTGGCCGCCGGGGATACGCCGGTACTGGTGCTGGCGGGTGTGCTGCTGGCTTGGCTTGGCTTGCGCCAGACGCGCCGGCGCTCTTGAATCTGCGACACGGCAGACCTATTTACGAGACGCGAGTCCGGGCAGGAACCTTCCGGCCTGTACTCTGGTCTATGAACTGACCTGTTTTCCAAACCGCAAGGAAGTCTGGCAATGATTCAGGAACGAAACAGCATTCGCTTGGTGGCGGTACTGCTGCTGGGTGCGGCCGTCTCGGCATGCTCCGGGACCGCTGCAACGGCCGCGCAGGCTGCGCCTGCCCAAGCGGGCAACACCGCCGCCGCTGACACCCAGCCGATGGTGCGGGGTCTGCCAGACTTTACGGTGCTGGTGGAGCGTTTTGGTCCTGCCGTGGTCAACGTGCAGGTCAGCGAAAAGCGCGCTGAGCCCGCGGCCAGCCCGCGTGGCGCGCCTCCGGGTCTGTCGCCCAACGATCCGTTGTTTGATTTCTTCCGGCGCTTTGGCGCTCCCAATGGTGGCGGTGGTTCGCCCCGCGGTGGCAACACACCGCCGGCACGCGGCGAAGGCTCGGGCTTCATCGTCAGCGCCGATGGCTACATCCTCACCAACGCGCACGTGGTGCGTGGCGCGTCAGAGGTGGTGGTCAAGATGGTTGACCGGCGTGAGTTCCCCGCCAAGGTGGTTGGTCAGGATCAGCGCACCGACGTGGCCGTGCTCAAGATCGATGCTAAGGGTCTGCCGACCGTCAAGCTGGGCGATCCGTCCAAGCTCAAGCCGGGTCAGTGGGTGATCGCCATCGGTTCGCCGTTTGGCTTCGACAACACCGTAACGTCCGGCATCGTTAGCGCCACGGCGCGCACGCTGCCCGATGATCGCTATGTGCCGTTCATCCAAACCGACGTGCCGGTCAATCCGGGCAACTCAGGTGGTCCGCTGTTCAACATGGATGGCGAAGTGGTGGGCATCAACTCGCAGATCTATAGCCAGACTGGTGGCTACATGGGTCTGTCTTTCGCCATACCCATCGATGTGGCTAACAACGTGCGCGAGCAGTTGATCAAGAGCGGCAAGGTCAGCCGCGGGCGCATTGGCATCAGCATCCAAGATGTGAACGCGCAGTTAGCAGACTCGTTTGGTCTGGATCGGCCGCGCGGCGCGCTGGTCGGTTCGGTGGAGCAGGGCGGGCCTGCTGACAAGGGTGGCATGAAGGCCGGTGACATCATCGTGCGCGTGGACGGCAAGCTGATTGAGCGCGACGCCGAAGTGCCGTCGCTGATCTCGTCCATCAAGCCTGGCAACGACGCGCAGGTTGAAGTGTGGCGTGACCGTTCGGTCAAGAAGCTCACGGTGCATGTGGCCGAGCTCAAGGAAGAGGATGGCAATCCCAAGTTGGGCAACGCCGCCGAGTCGGATCGCCAAGGCCCGCTGGGATTGTCGGTGCGTCCGCTGCAGCAGGAAGAGCGCGCGCAGGTCAAAACCGACGGTTCGCTGGTGGTTGACGAAGTCGCAGGTGCTGCCGCGCAGGCGGGCATACAGCCCGGTGACATCATCCTGGCAGTGGCCGGTACGCCGGTGCGCAGTCTTGCCGACTTGCAGGCTGCGGTGAAGAAGGCTGGCAAGGTGGTGCCGTTGCTCATTCAGCGCGGCGCTGCACAGATCTTCGTCGCCGTTCGTACCGGCGGCTGATAGACGCTGGCACCCCGGTCGCGTGTCGCGCGGCCGGGGTGTGCTGTCTGCAATGGGCTGGCAGGGTCGTGTATCCTGACCACAGGCAAAACCCGCCTTCGGCCCCCGGCGCGCATCGCGCCCATTCAATGCAAGAACGTTACGATCCGGCCGCCATCGAGCAGGCCGCACAGTCTGATTGGGAAGCGCAACAGGCGCATGTCGCCGACGAGTCCGCTCCCGGCGAAAAATTCTATTGCCTGTCCATGTTCCCCTACCCGTCGGGCAGGCTGCACATGGGCCATGTGCGCAACTACACCATCGGCGATGTGCTCTCGCGCTTCATGCGCATGCAGGGCCGCAATGTGTTGCAACCCATGGGTTGGGACGCGTTTGGTCTGCCGGCAGAGAACGCGGCCATGGCCAATGGCGTGCCGCCAGCACGCTGGACGCGCGACAACATTGCGTACATGAAGGGCCAGCTCAAATCGCTGGGCTTGTCGATTGACTGGTCACGCGAACTGGCCACCTGCGACCCCGAGTACTACCGCTGGAACCAATGGCTGTTCCTGCGCATGCTGGAAAAGGGCATCGCCTATCGTCGCACCGGCGTTGTGAACTGGGATCCGGTCGATCAAACCGTATTGGCCAACGAGCAGGTCATTGATGGCCGTGGTTGGCGCACCGGTGCGTTGGTTGAGAAGCGCGAGATACCGATGTACTACCTGCGCATCACGGCCTATGCCGATGCGCTGCGCGATGCGCTCGATACGTTGCCGGGTTGGCCCGAGCGCGTGCGTGCTATGCAGGCCAATTGGATCGGTCGCAGCGAAGGCGTCGACATCGACTTCCCCTGGGCCGACGACACCGTGGCACTGCTGGGTAAGAGCGGCGCGCTGCGTGTGTTCACCACGCGTGCCGACACGTTGTTTGGTGTGACCTATGTGGCGGTGGCTGCCGAGCATCCGTTGGCGCTGGCCGCTGCGGCAGGCAATGCGGCATTGGCCGAGTTCGTCGATGAATGCCGTCGTGGCAGCACGATGGAAGCAGACCTTGCCACGCAGGAAAAAAAGGGCATGGCTACCGGTCTGCATGTGTGTCATCCGCTCAGTGGTGAGCAGGTGCCCGTGTATGTCGCCAACTATGTGCTGATGGGATACGGCGAGGGCGCGGTGATGGCGGTGCCTGCGCATGACGAGCGCGACTTTGAGTTCGCGCTCAAATACAACTTGCCGCTGCGCACGGTCATCGCATCGCCCAGTGGTGCCTATGACCAGGTGCAAGCACCGTGGATCGATGCCTATGGTGAGCTCGGCACCACCGTCAACTCCGGTCAGTTCAACGGGCTGGCGTCTGCTGCGGCCGTCGATGCCATCGCTGCGGCGCTAGCGGCCAAGGGGCTGGGCGATAAGCGCGTGCAGTTCAGGCTGCGCGACTGGGGTATTTCGCGCCAGCGTTATTGGGGCTGCCCCATTCCCATCATCCACTGCGCCAGCTGTGGTGATGTACCAGTGCCCGACGAGCAGTTGCCGGTGCGTCTGCCCGAAGACTTGGTGCCCGATGGCAGCGGCAATCCGCTGGCACGTAGCGAGGCCTTTCTGGCCTGCAAGTGCCCGCGCTGCGGCGCCGATGCGCGGCGCGAGACCGACACCATGGATACGTTCGTGGATTCGTCCTGGTACTTCCTGCGCTTTGCCTGCGCGGACCAAGCCCGGGCGATGGTCGATGGTCGCGCCGACTACTGGCTGCCGGTGGATCACTACATCGGTGGTATCGAGCACGCTATTTTGCATCTGCTGTATGCGCGCTTCTGGACGCGTGTGATGCACGAGCTGGGCTTGGTGAAGGTGGCCGAGCCGTTCTCCAACCTGCTCACCCAGGGCATGGTGCTCAACCACATCTTCCATCGCACACCGGCTACGGGACGGCGCGAGTTCTTCAACCCGACAGATGTGGATCTGGTGGTTGACGCGACCACGCGCCAGAGTCGGGCCACGCTCAAGCGTGATGGCAGCGAAGTGGTGTACGAAGGCTTGGGCACCATGTCCAAGTCGCGCAACAATGGCGTTGATCCCAACATCATCACCTCGCAGTTTGGTGCCGATACCGCACGCCTGTTCATGATGTTCACGGCGCCGCCCGAGCAGTCACTGGAATGGTCTGATGATGGCGTGCAGGGCGCCAATCGCTTCCTGCGTCGCGTGTGGAAGGCGGTGTTTGATCATGTGTCCGCCGGTGCTGCGCCTGCGCTTGATGCAGCAGCACTGGAGCCTGCGGATCGTGATCTGCGCCGCGTGGCGCACCTGACGCTGGGAAAAGTCAAAGACGATATTGGTCGCCGGCGCGTGTTCAACACGGCCGTGGCTGCGGTGATGGAGCTGCTCAACGCGATCGGTCGCCACGGCGGCAGCACCGATGCCGCGCGCGCTACACGTCAGGAAGCACTAGAGATCACCGTGCTGTGCCTGTCACCCATCGTGCCGCACATCTGTCATGCGCTGTGGGCCGAGCTGGGGCATGTCACGCCGCTGCACCGCGAGCGCTGGCGCGAAGTGGATGCAGCAGCGTTGGAGCAAGACAGCATCGAGGTCGTCGTGCAGGTCAACGGCAAGCTGCGTGGTCGCATCACTGCACCCTCTGGCGCTGCAGATGATGTGCTGCGCGAGCTGGCGCTGGCTGATGCGGCAGTGCTGCGCTTTCTGGAAGGCCAGACGCCGCGCAAGGTGATTGTGGTGCGCGGCAAGCTGGTCAACATCGTCATCTGACGGCATGTTGCCCGTGGCCACACACACACTCACTCGGTTACGCACTGCGCTGCTGCTGGGCGTGGTGTTGGCGCTGGGCGGGTGTGGCTTTGCCCTGCAGGGCCGGGCGCCACTGCCGCCCAGCCTGCACACGGTGTATGTGGACGCGCAGGACAGTCAGAGCGAGTTCGTGCTGGCGCTGCGCGCCAGCCTCACCTCATCGGGTGCGCAGCTGGTTGAGGCGGGCGGGCCTGGCGTGGCGACGCTGCGCGTTTCGCAGGATCACGTCACCGAGCGCGTGCTGTCGGTATCGGCGCGCAATATTCCCACCGACTATGAACTGACCTATGAAGTGCAGCTGTCTGTGACATCGGGTGGGCAGGAGCTGATGGCTCCCGAGCCCCTGTCGCTGACCCGCATCTACAGTTTTGACGAACAGAAGATGCTGGCAAAGGATCGGGAACGTGACGCATTGCTCGAAGTTCTTGCAAGGGAGCTGTCTGGCGTGGCGTTGCGCCGCTTGTACTCTTTACCATAGCGACTATGCAACTCATTGGCGGACTCGACCGTTTGCTGATCGCCCAGTTATTGGGTGCTTATGATCTCGAGTTGCGCCTGATTGCCGAGGGCGAAACCATCCCAGGCAGCTTTTGGGGTGACAGCGAGGCGGGCCTGCGTGGCTCGGTGCTGTATGCGCGTTTCGACACCCCGTTGCACTCAGTGCTGCATGAAGCAGCGCATTTTATTTGCATGACTCCCGAGCGCCGCGCCGGTCTTGATACCGATGCCGGCGGCGACGCGCTGGAAGAATGCGGCGTCTGCTATGTGCAGATCCTGTTGGCTGAAGTGCTGCCGCAGGCCGGGCGCGCTCGCGCCGTCGCCGATATGGATGCCTGGGGTTATAGCTTTCGCGAAGGCAGCACCTCGGCTTGGTTAGCCGGCGATGCTGCCGATGCCCGTGCCTGGCTCATCGCCAAAGGCGTGCTGACTGACGAGGGTGAGCTCAGCGGCGAGCTGCGCGTTTAGTCGCAGGCGCTTTGCCAAACGCATCGGCTGCATCACGCAATGCCCGTGCAGTGCCTGCCTCAAACGCTGAATGCCCTGCATCGGGCACCACCACTAGTTTGGCTTCGGGCCAGGCCTTGTGCAGTGCCCAGGCGCTGCGCATCGGGCACACCATGTCGTAGCGGCCCTGCACGATCACGCAGGGGATATTGCGGATCTTGCGCACGTCACGCAGCAGCTGGTCATCGCGCTTGAAGAAGCCGCGGTTGACGAAGTAGTGGCACTCGATGCGCGCGAACGCTGCGGCATAGTCGGCATCATCAAAGTTGGCCACATAGGCCGCGCTGCTGTGCAGATGGCTGGTGGCACCTTCCCACACCGACCAAGCCCGTGCGGCACGCTGGCGCACAGCGGCACTGCGGCTGGTGAGGCGCTTGTAATAAGCCTGCATCATGTCGCCGCGTTCGGCGCGCGGGATAGGCGCAACGTACTGTTCCCATAGATCGGGGAACACCGAGGCCGCACCGGTCTCATTTTGGTAGAACCATTCCAGCTCAGAGCGGCGCAGCAGGAAGATGCCGCGCAGCACCAGTTCGCTGACGCGTGATGGGTGCTTTTGGGCATAGGCCAAGGCCAACGTAGAGCCCCACGATCCGCCGAACACCTGCCATTGATCGATACCCAGATGCTTGCGCAGTGACTCGATATCGGCCACCAGATGCCAGGTGGTGTTGTCGACCAAGCTGGCGTGCGGTGTGCTGAGGCCGCAACCGCGTTGGTCAAACAGCACGATGCGATATACGGCTGGATCAAAGAACCGGCGCATGTCGGCATTGCTGCCGCCACCGGGGCCGCCATGCAAAAACACCACCGGCTTGCCGTGGGGGTTGCCGCTTTGTTCGTAATACAGCTCATGCACATCAGACACGCGCAAGCGACCTTGCTGGTAGGGCTTGATCGGTGCGTACAGCACGCCGCGGGGTGTGGCCATCTCAGCGTCCTCCTGTCATGGGGCCCAAGGGCTCACCACCGATAAGGTGCAAGTGCAGGTGATAGACCTCTTGGCCGCCATCGCGGTTGCAGTTGATCACCAGCCGGTAGCCGCTGTCGGCGATCCCTTCACTGCGCGCCAACTTGCGTGCCACCACCATCAGTCGACCCATCAGCGGCGCATCTTCGTCGGCGATGTCGTTGGCGGTGGGGATGGGTTTATGCGGGACGATGAGGATGTGCACACGCGCGCGTGGATGGATGTCGCGAAACGCGATGATCTCGTCATCGCGATACACAACGTCGGCCGGCAGTTCGCCGGCAATGATGCGTTCGAAGAGTGTTGCCATGTGCCGACTATAACGCCAGTCGCAGGCCAGCCGTAACCGAGCGTCCCGGTAGCGGTGCGATGGCCTTGAGCGGTGAACTGTGGCGGCGCGCCAGCTGGTCGGTGAGGTTGCTGCCATTGATGAACATCAACAGCGAGCCGCCATCGCCCAGTGTCCAGCGGTGGTTGAGCGAAGCGCCCACCAAGGTGTAGCCGTCGGTGGGTGATTCGTAGCTGGCCACGTTGTTCTGCGCGGTGTAGCGCCATACCGACGCAGAGGCATTCCAGTTGTCCCAGCTGCCCAGTACTTCGCCGCCGAAATGCGGAGGGGGCAGTTGCGGCAGTTTGCTGCCATCGGCGAGTTTGCCCTGCACCCGATCGGCTGCCAAACGCAGATCCAGCGCGCGTGAGCCGGCTTGCAGCAACGGCAGTGTGACCTCGGCCTCAAAGCCCACGAAATTGGCATCGGCTTGGAGATAGTTGAACACGGGCAGACCAGAGCTGATCTGCGTTGTGGGCGCCAGATAGATGTAGTCCTTGAAGCGGTTGGTGTAGGCCGACAACTCCCAGTGCACACCCTGATGGCCGCGCAATGACAGATCGATATCGGTAGCCGACTCACGCTGCAGCGCACTGTTGCCCACCAAATACTGCTGTGTGGCTTCGTGCGCACCCTTGGCATACAGCTCGGTGGCCGACGGATGACGGTCTGAATGCGTCACATTGAGGGCCAACGCAACCGGCGCAGCAATGCGCCACAGCGCTCCCAGAGAGCCACTGGTGGCCAGGCCCGAATAGCTGGGCAGTGCCGGCGTGGCTGTGACGGCGATGTGTTGGTACTCGGTGCGCAGGCCACCCTCCAGTGTGACCGGACCGATGGCGTATTGCTCAAAGGCGAACGCAGCCGGTGTGTTGGTGAGTGTGGCTGGCACGAAGCTGAGCGTGCCGCCGGTGCTGAAATCGATACGCCGGTACTGAATACCCACAGTGCCTTTGAAATCACCCAACAGATGATCCAGCGCGATGCGCGCCTCGGTGCCGTTCTGCGTGAACTGCGTTGCGATGGTGCCATCGTCTTCCAGTTCAGCATGTTCATACAGGCTGTGCGTGGCACTGAGGGACACGCGTTGCAGCGGACCCTCTCCCAGCGACTGTTCGCTGCGCAGGGACAGGCGTGTTTGCTTCATGTCGATGCGCGGTCCACCAGCCGGCGAGCCTGCTGCCTGTGGAATGCCATAGTTTTGCATCAACGCACCAGCGGATAGCCCTACAAAGCCGCCGTCGTTGAGCAGCGAAAAACCCAAAGAACCGCCGCCGCCGTGGCTGTCGCTGTTGAGCAGCGTGCCGCCGGGAATGGTGATGTCGTTGTTGGCTTTGTAGTGGCCATCGGCATGCACAGACAGGTCTTCACTCAGCGCAGCATCGAGCGTGCCCACTGCAGCGCGTTGCTTTGACGCGCTGTCGCCGCGTAACTCAGCGCTGGTCTGCAGACCCTGCGTGGGCTGCTGTGAAGGAATGCGCCGCGTGACTACATTCACTGCACCACCCACCGCGCCACTGCCATAGAGCAAGGTGGCCGGGCCTTTGATGATTTCCACTTGGCGTGCCACGGCGTCTTCGGTGCTGGTGGCGTGGTCTTCAGACAGGCCCGACAGATCCAGTGCTGCCACACCGTCTTCAAGCATCATCACTCGGTCACCGCCCAAGCCCCGGATGATCGGTCTGCTGGCCGCAGGGCCATACCACGTGGCGGTGATGCCAGGTTGACGCGCCAGCGTTTCGCCGAGGCTGCTGCCCATCTGCTGACGCAGTGCATCACCTGACAGCACCACCACCGGATGCACCACATCGTCTGGCGCACCATGAAAAGCAGTGGTGGTAACGATGACCTCAGAGAGCTGCTCGCTGCCTGCGGCAAACGAGAACGAAGGAACACACAAAGACAGCGCAACAGCCTGCGCAACACAACGATGACGAATGAACATGGCAATACCCCACAGCAATAGCAACACACGACAGCGCCCTACAGGCGGCGCTAATGATCAGACGGGTGTGTGGAGTTGCGGAGGTGCGCGTGCGCGGTGTGCGCGACGCGTGAGTGTTGATAAAACAGAAGCAGTGCCGCTGGGCAGTGCCGCATAGGCGAGCTGCAGCGGTGCGTGAGCCTGGGGCAGTTGGCCCGATGTGGCGACCGCAGGAGTGACCTGTAGGCAGAGTTCGCAGTGATCTGCAGAGCCAGTGCCCGCTAGCGTCTCGGTCTTGTGCAGGTGCGAGACAAAGGCCGTGCCGCAGGCCAGCAGCGCGAACGCGACCAGTGAAAGCAAGGAATGGCGAAGGCAGGTCATCTCCATAACGGTAACAGAGTGCTGTGGATTTGTGTCTGCTAGCCCCCCACGGCTCTCGCCCCTGAACTTTTCGCTTTGGGATCTGCCAATCCGGCTATATGTTCTATGTCTGTACAAGCGCCGGGCTCGCGTATTTCAACGCAGGGACCGGCACCAACAACACTTGGGGGATCACACATGACATCCACGCCTTTTAATCGCGCAGGCCGTACGGGCCGCCGGCAGTTCCTCTCTGGCGCAGCGCTGGGTGGCGCAGGTTTGGTGTTGGGCAGCCTGCCGCTGGTGTCTCTGGCCCAAGACAGTCGCCTGACCACTGTGGGTGGCACCGCACGCACCACGGCCGGTCGTGTGCGCGGCCTCATCAAAGATGGCGTGCAGCAGTTCTGGTGTGTGCCCTATGGCGCGCCGACCAGCGGCGCCAATCGTTTCATGCCGCCGCAGAAGCCTGCGTCATGGACCGGTGTGCGGGATCATTTTCAGATCACGTATGCGGCGCCGATGGAGCCGGGTGGTGCTGAGCCATCGCCGGTGGTCACGGCGCTCAACCGCCTGACGCCGCAAAGTGAAGACTGTCTGACGGTCAATGTGTTCACGCCCGCGCTCGACAAAAAGCGCCGGCCGGTGATGGTGTGGATGCACGGCGGTGGCTTCTCTGCCGGCTCGGGCAACTACCTGCTATATGACGGCACCAACCTTGCCAAGAAAGAAGACGTGGTGGTGGTGACGGTGAACCACCGTCTGAACATCTTTGGTTTCTTGCATCTGGCAGGCATTGGTGGCGAGAAGTATGCGGAGGCGACCAACGCGGGCATTCAAGACCTGACTGCGTCGCTGCAATGGGTGCACGACAACATCGAGCAGTTCGGTGGTGATCCGGCGCGCGTGACGATCTTTGGTCAATCCGGTGGTGGCGGTAAGACCACCACGGTGATGGCGATGCCGCAGGCCAAGGGCCTGTTCCATCGCGCCATCGCCCAAAGCGGTTCTGCATTCCGTGGCGTGACGGCTGATGAAGCCAGCGAGGCCGCCGAGCGCTTTTTGGCCAAGCTGGGCTTGCGCAAGGATCAGCTGGACCGCTTGCAGCAGATGGACTTCAGGCAGATTCAGGCGGCCTTCCATGTGCCGCAGCCTATTGCGCGCTTGGGCACTGGTCCTGTGATCGATGGCCGCATCCTGCCGCGTCATCAGTGGGACCCGACTGCGCCGTCTTATTCGGCCACTGTGCCGCTGATGGCAGGCTCGGTCGAAAACGAGAACGGCTGGCTCGGACCGCCGCCCTACGAGCTGGCCGATGATGAGCTGCAAAAGCGCATCACCACGCGTTTGGCTGGCAACGATGCGGCCGAGGGTCAGAAGCTGCTGGCGCTGTACAAGCGTCTGCACCCGACCACGCGCAACCAGATGCTGTGGCTGCAAGCTGAGTCTGATGACACGCGCCGTTGGAGCGCGCAGCAGCTGTGCCGTCTTAAGGCTGAGCAGGGTACGGCGGCCAGCTATCTGTACTACTTCGATTGGCAATCGCCGGTGCATGACAACCGCATGGGTGCTTATCACACGCTCGATATCCCGTTCGTGTTCTACAACATGGATATCGGCGCATCGATGACCGGCTCTGATCAAGCCCGCTATCAGCTGGGCCATGTGATGAGTGCGGCCTGGGGCGCGTTTGCGCGCACCGGGGATCCGAACCACGCGGACATGCCGCGTTGGCCGCGCTTTGATCCGGCCACGCTGCCCACCATGGTGTTTGGCAGCAAGGTGCAGGTGACCAACGACCCCAATCGTGAGGAGCGGCTGGCGCTGGCAGCGCTGCGGACGCGGCGCGGCGCGTAATTGCGCCCGCCTTGGGCGATACTGGGGGGATTGTGAAGATCAGTTCCGTCCCCCAGCTCGAACGCGCCCTGGCCAAGGGGCCACTGCCCCCGGTCTGGCTGGTATCGGCCGAAGAGCCGCTGACCAATGGCGAAGCGGCCGATGCGTTTCGTGCTGCGGCGCGGGCGCAGGGCTATACCGAGCGTGAGGTCTATTTCGTCGAGCGCAGTGCGCCTTGGGACGAAATGCTCGGCTCGGTGCAAGCGATGTCGCTGTTTGCGTCGCGCAAGATCCTCGAAGTGCGCATGCCTACGGGTAAGCCGGGCCATGGCGCCAAATCGCTGCTGCAGCTGATCGCCGCCGCCAACGAAGACACGCTGGTGTTGATCCTCACCGAAGGTTTGGACAACGCGGCGCAAAAGGCCGAGTGGGTGCAGGCGGTCGATCGTGCAGGCGTGTGGGTCAACATCACGCCGGTGACCACCGCGCAATTCCCCGAGTGGATCCGCGGCCGCGCCAAGCGCGCCGGTCTGCAGCTGGACGATGAAGCGGTGACGGTGCTGGCCGCGCGCACTGAAGGCAATCTGCTGGCCGCCGATCAGGAAGTGCAGAAGCTGTTGCTGTCGGGCCTTACCCAGGCTGGTGCCGCGCAGGTGCTGGCCAGTGTCAGCAGCAGCAGCCGCTACGATGTGTTTCAACTGGGCGAATCGCTGCTGCAGGGTGATGCGCCGCGCGCGCTGCGCATCATCGACAGCCTGCGCGCCGAAGGCGCTGAACCCACACTGGTGCTGTGGGCCATCTTGCAGGAGCTGCGTGCGCTGTGGACCAAACTGCAGGCCGGCCCGCCGATGCCCGGCGTGTGGTCCAGCAATGCGGTGCACCAACCGGCTGCGATGGCGCGCTTTCGGGCGCTGCCGAGTCCGCGTGCACTGTTTCGCCGCTTGAGCGAGCGTGCGGGGCGGGTCGATCGCATTATCAAGGGCCGTCTGTCGGGCAATGCCTGGGACGAGCTGACGCAGCTTTCACTGGAGTTCGCGGGGCAGCGCGTGTTGCCGATGCCGCGCGCCTGAGGTTTTGATGAACGCAGACAGTCCGGTCACACAAGGTCCGCTGGGCCTGTTCGGTGGCACGTTTGATCCGATTCACTTGGGCCATCTGCGCACCGCCTACGAGCTGCTGCGCGCGCTCAAGCTGCAGGAGCTGCGCTTTTTGCCCACCGGCAATCCGCCGCATCGTGATGCCACTTCGGCCGATGCTGAGCAGCGTCTGGCGCTGGTACGTGCCGCAGTGGCCGATCAGCCAGGATTTACGGTGGATGATCGGGAGGTGCGCCGTGATGGTCTGTCGTATTCGGTCGATACGCTGACCGAGTTGCGCGCCGAGTTTCCAGGCCGTTCGCTGTGCCTGATGGTGGGCATGGATGCGTTTTTAGGTCTGCCGCACTGGCATCGCTGGCGCGATATCTTCGATTTGGCGCATGTGGTGGTGGCCCACCGGCCGGGCTGGAAGGCGCCGACCCAAGGGCCGCTGGGCGAAGTGATGGTGGATCGGGGCACGGGCGCCGTGCGCGACCTGCACGAGGCGCCTGCCGGACGCATCTTTGTGCATGCGGTAACGCAGCTGGAAATCTCGTCCACTGAGCTGCGGCAGCTGATCGCCGCCGGTGGTGACCCCCGTTATCTGGTGCCCGATAGCGTGCGGGTGCTGCTAGCTCAGCTGAAATGCTATGCTCGTCGCCAATGACTGAACGTAAAACCAGCCGCCCGCCTGCTCGGGCCGCACTCGTCAAGACCGTAGTCGCCGCCCTCGAAGATATGAAGGCGGTCAACATCAAGGTGATCGACGTCCGCGACGTCACCGATGTGTCCGACTGTATGGTCATCGCTTCCGGCAATTCCGATCGCCATGTGCGCTCCATTGCCGACCGTGTGGCTGAGCGTTCCAAACAGGAAGGCTTCCGGCCTATGGGCGTCGAAGGCCAGGAAGATGCCGAGTGGGTGCTGGTCGACATCAACGATGTTGTGGTGCACGTGATGCTGCCGCGCGTACGAGAGTTCTACGCGCTCGAAAGCCTGTGGGACGTGCGCCCTGCCGGTCGCAAGCCTGCAGCCAAAAAGGCCGCAAAAAAGGCTGCCAAAAAGGCTCCTGCCAAGAAATCTGCTGGCAAGTCGGCCGCCAAGAAAGCCCCCGCCAAGCGTAAGTCTGTTGCCAAGAAGGCACCTGCCCGCAAGAGCAGCCCGCGCCGCAAGCCGGCCTGACGGCCGCGTGCGCCGGCCCTGCCAGGCCCTCGCATGCGCCTGAACCTCATCGCTGTCGGCCACAAGATGCCGTCGTGGGTCAAAGAGGCCTACGACGACTACTCGCGTCGCCTGTCGGCGCGATTGCCGGTCACCCTCATCGAACTGCCGCCGGGTAAACGCAGCTCGGGCGTTACGCCAGAGCGCGCTATGGCAGATGAAGGCAAACGCATCCTGGCCCAGCTCAAGCCCGACTCGCAGGTGGTGGCGCTCGACGACCAGGGTCGTCAGCGCACTACGCCGGAGTTGTCGCAGTGGCTGGCCGAGCGGCTGCGCGATGGGCGCGACCTGTCGTTTTTGATCGGTGGACCCGATGGCCATGCGCCCGAGGTGCTGGCGCGCGCGCAGGAGCGCTGGTCGCTGTCCAAATTGACCCTGCCGCACCAGTTGGTGCGTGTCGTATTCATCGAACAGATCTATCGGGCAGTGACCCTGCTCGACGGTCACCCGTATCATCGTGAGTGACATGGACACCGCTACCCCACAACTGCTGCTGGCTTCGGCCTCGCCGCGTCGCCGCGAACTGCTGCTGCAGATCGGCGTAGCGCATCGCGTGCACGCCACCGACATCGACGAATCGCCGTTGCCCGACGAATCGCCGCACGCATTGGTTCAGCGCTTGGCTTACGAGAAGGCGCTGGCTGCCTTGGAACAGGCGCAGGGTCTGCCGGTGCTCGGTGCCGACACAGTCGTGGTGCTCGATGGTCATGTGTTTGGTAAGCCGGTCGATGCGGCCGATGCACAAGGTATGTTGCTGGCGCTGGCCGGTCGTGAGCATCAGGTACTCAGCGCTGTAGCGCTGGCCACTGCCGCCGGCACAGCCGCGCTGCGCTTATCGCAGAGCATCGTGACGATGCGCGACATCAGTCCTGCCGAAGCGCTGTGGTATTGGAATACCGGTGAGCCTGCGGGTAAGGCCGGTGGCTATGCGATTCAGGGCCGTGCGGCGCAGTTCATCTCTGGGTTACGCGGCAGCTATTCGGGCGTGATGGGCTTGCCGTTGTTTGAGACGGTGCAACTGCTGCGCGAAGCGGGCATCCACACTACCGGCACGGAGGTCGCATGACGGGCGAGATCCTGGTCAATGCAGCGCCGCGCGAAACACGCGCTGTGCTGGTCGAAAACGGTGTGCTGCAAGAGGTGTACATCGAGCGGCCCAGTCGCAAGGGCTTGGTCAGCAACATCTATAAGGGCCGCGTATCGCGTGTACTGCCAGGTATGCAGGCTGCGTTTTTGGATATTGGTCTGGCGCGCAATGGCTTTTTGCACGTGGCCGATATTCTTGCGCCGCCGCCGGGCCCTGGTGAGCCCGAGCATCCGCCCTCTGGCGATGCCGAGCCTGACATCCGCACGTTGGTGCATGAAGGCGATGAACTGTTGGTGCAGGTGGTCAAAGATCCGCTGGGCACCAAGGGTGCGCGCTTGTCCACGCACATCTCGATGCCGTCGCGCTTTCTGGTGTATCTGCCGCGCGGTGAGCGCGTGGGCATCTCGTCGCGCATCGAATCTGAAGCCGAACGCAATCGTCTGCGCGACACCATCACCACGCTGGCCGAAGAGGGTAAGCAGCGTGGTGGCTATATCGTGCGCACCGCTGCGATGGGCGCAGAGATGCCTGAGCTGCATGCCGACATGATGTATCTGGATCGGCTGTGGGCACATGTACGCGACCTGGCGATGAGCACGTCGGCGGGGAATCTCATTCACGAGGACCTGCCGCTATCGACGCGCGTGCTGCGCGATGAGTTGGGGCCTCAGGTGCGGCGTGTGGTGGTGGACTCGCGGGCCGAGTACGAGCGCATGCTGACCTTTACGCGTGCGTTCATGCCGGGCTTTGCCGATCGCATCGAACTGCATACCGGTCCCGGCCCGCTATTTGATCTGCATGGTGTGGAAGACGAGATCGCCCGTGCGCTGGAACCCAAGGTGCCACTCAAGTCGGGCGGCTATCTGGTGATACAGCAGACCGAGGCGATGACCACGGTGGATGTGAACACCGGTGGCTATGTCGGTTATCGCAACCTTGAAGAGACCATCTTCCGCACCAACCTTGAAGCAGCCGTGGCCGTGGCGCGCCAACTGCGGGTGCGCAATCTGGGCGGCATCATCATCATCGACTTCATCGATATGATCGATGAAGAACACCGCCGTGCATTGATTGCAGCGCTGGAAGAGGCGCTCTCTGCCGATCGCAGTCAGACGCACATCGCCACCATCTCACCGCTGGGTTTGGTGGAGATGACCCGCAAGCGCACGCGCGAGAGTATTGAGCACTTGCTGTGTGGGATCTGCCCACAGTGCAATGGCCGCGGCTCTGTGCGTACCGCAGAGACGGTGTGCTTGGAAGTGTTTCGCGAATTGGTGCGCCAGAGCCGCCAGTTCCAGAGTCAGGAGTTGCTGGTGCTTGCGCACCGTGATGTGGTGGCCCGCCTGCAAGAAGACGAAGCACCGGTGCTGGCGGAACTTGAAACCCTGCTGGGCCGGCCGATCCGTCTGCGTGCCGAGCCGCTGTATGGCGTGGATCAATACGACGTGGTGCTTGCATGAAGCTCGCTGCACTGCAGATGACCAGTTGCATCGATGTGGCCACCAACCTTGCTACCGCAGCAAGCTTGCTGGCAGAAGCTGCTGCGGGCGGCGCCTGTCTTGCGCTGTTACCCGAGAACTTCTCGTTCATGGGCCGGCGTGAGGCTGACAAGCGCAGCGTGTCCGAAGCCTTCGGCTCCGGTCCTGTGCAAGATTTTTTGGCTGAGCAGGCACGCAAGCTGGGCATCATGGTCATAGGCGGCACGCTGCCGCTGCGCGTACCGGGCGAGACCCGCAGTGCGCAGGCCTGTTTGGCGTTTGCGGCCGATGGTTCATTAGCGGGCCGTTACGACAAGATCCATTTGTTTGATGTGGACCTGCCGGGTCGCGAAGAGAGTTATCGCGAGTCCTCGGGCATGGTGCCGGGCCGTGAAGTGGTGGTCATCGACACACCTGCCGGTAAGGCCGGGCTGTCGATCTGCTACGACATGCGCTTTCCCGAGCTATATCGCCAACTGTCGGCGCGCGGTGCGCAGCTGCTGATGGTGCCTGCCGCATTCACGGTGCCCACCGGTCGTGCACATTGGGATGTGCTGCTGCGCGCCCGTGCCATCGAGAACCTGTGCACTGTAGTGGCCGCCGGCCAGTGGGGTGCACACGAGAATGGCCGCGAGACTTGGGGCCACAGCCAGATTATCGATTGCTGGGGCGAGATCCGCGCCACCTTGCCCGAGGGCACAGGTTGCGTGATGGCGGATTTTGACCCGGCCCACCAGGCCGATGTGCGCACGCGATTCCCCGCGTTGTCACATCGCGTGCTGGTTTGACCGTTAAGGAGCTTTGAATGTCATCCACTGTTCTCCCTACAGATGCCCAACCCGATGCGCTGGCGATGGCCCGTTCGGTCATCCTCGATCCGGCGGGTCTTGATGAGCGTCATCTGGAGCAGGTGCTCGATTCGGTGCTCAGTCACGCGGTCGATACTGCAGACCTTTATTTTCAGGTGTCGCACGAAGAGTCGTGGGCACTGGAAGACAGCATCGTCAAGGAAGGCAGTGCCAGCATCGAGTCGGGTGTGGGCGTGCGTGCCATCACTGGCGAGAAGACTGGTTTTGCCTATTCCGACGAGATCATGTTGCCGGCATTACTCGAAGCCGCTGGTGCAGCGCGCGCCATTGCGCGTCATTCGCCGGGTCGCACCGTGCAGGCGTGGAAGTCGCTGCGTGCACCGGCGTTGTATGCGCCGATCGATCCGCTGCAGACACTCGATGACGACACCAAGATCGCATGGCTTGAGCGCATCGACCGCGAGACGCGTGCGATGGATCCGCGCGTCAAGCAGGTGATGGCCAGCATCAATGCCGTGCACGAAGTCATTCTGGTGGCCGATGGCAATGGTGTGCTGGCTGCCGATATCCGTCCGCTGGTGCGGTGCAATGTCTCGGTGATCGTCGAGCAGAACGGCCGGCGTGAGCAGGGCTATGCCGGTGCCGGGGGTCGCTATGCGCTGACCGAACTGGTGGCCGATGATCGCCCGCTAAAATTGGCGCGTGAGGCGGTGCGTCAGGCGCTGGTTAATCTGGAGTCTGTACCTGCACCGGCAGGTCTGATGCCGGTGGTGCTGGCGCCGGGTTGGCCCGGTGTGCTGCTGCACGAGGCTATCGGTCATGGCTTGGAAGGCGACTTCAATCGCAAGGGCACTTCGGCGTTCAGCAATCGCATCGGCGAGCGCGTGGCCAGCGAGTACTGCACCGTGGTGGATGACGGCACCTTGGCCAGCCGCCGTGGCTCACTGAGCATCGATGACGAAGGCGTGCCTTCACAGTGCACCACGCTTATCGAGAACGGCATTTTACGTGGCTATCTGCAGGATCAGCACAACGCGCGCTTGATGGGCACACGCTCTACCGGTAACGGCCGGCGTGAGTCGTTTGCACACATGACGCTGCCGCGCATGACCAACACCTATATGCGCGCCGGTCCGCATGATCCGGGCGAGATCATCGCGTCGGTGGAGCGCGGCATCTATGCGGTGAACTTCGGCGGCGGGCAGGTCGACATCACCTCCGGCAAGTTCGTGTTCAGTGCCAGTGAGGCCTATCTCATCGAGAACGGTCGCATCGGTGCGCCGATCAAGGGCGCCACCTTGGTGGGCAATGGCCCGGACGTGCTGACGCGCGTATCGATGGTGGGCAATGACCTGCAGCTCGATGCAGGCATCGGCGTGTGCGGCAAGGAAGGTCAGAGCGTGCCGGTGGGTGTGGGTCAGCCCACGCTGCGCGTGGATGCGATGACCGTCGGCGGCACCAACAGCTAAGCGGCGACGTCGCCTTCTTCCAGCGGCGGCAGGTCGGGCAGGGCGATGTCATCGTCCTGACGGGCGTTGGCATAGCGCAGCGCATGCGCGCCCAGCTGGACCACGTCACCGTCCTTGAGCACATGGCGTTTGAGACGGCGCCCACCCACCACAATGCCATTGGTGCTGCCCATGTCCTCGATCACGCTGTGCTCACGGGTGCTGACCAGTTGGCAGTGATGGCGACTGATCAAGCGGCTGTCGATCTGCAGATCATTGTCAGTGGTGCGGCCGATCACAATGTGGCCGGCCTGTAGCGCCATCTCGCCCAGTACCACGTCATCCTGCAGCACAGCGATACGCGCTAGCACTTCAGTGCTGGCGCGCGTGTCGCCGATGTACAGCGCCGGTTCGCGCCCGGTCACTTCAACCGGTGTATGCGACGGCATAGGCGCAGCCGGGGTCGTGAGCTCTACTTCCTGCGGTTCGGCGGCCAAGGAGGCTTCATGAGCCTGTTGCGCACGCTGCAGTGCTGCTTTGCGCGCGGCATAATCGACCCAGCCGAGCTCACTAATGGCCGTACGCATGTCACCGGCGTTGACGCGATCACGGTCTTCACCGAAAGCGGCAATCATGGCGGTTTCACACAGTGTGTTGATAAGCCGTGGCACGCCACCGGTATAGCGATACAGCAGCGGGAAGCAGGCATCGGCAAAGATGCTGCGACTGTTGGCACCGGCCACTTCCAAGCGGTGCGCCACATAGGCGCGCATGTCTTCTTCCGATAGCGGTGTGAGATGAAAGCGCAGCCGTACGCGCTGCGTCAGTTGGATCAGTTCTGGTGAATCGAGTTTTGCGTTGAGCTCTGGTTGACCGGCCAGGATGATGCGCAGCACCTTTTCCTTGGTGGTCTCTACGCCAGAGAGCATGCGGATCTCTTCCAGGACGCGCAGACCGAGGTTCTGTGCCTCGTCAACGATCAGCAGTACTTTGCGCCCGGCGCTGTATTGCTCGATGAGAAAGCTGTTGAGCGTGGCGATCAGTTCGGCCTTCTTCATCGCAAAGGGCGTGAAGCCAAACTGCACCAGTACCGCCTGCAGGAACTCGGTGGCCGAAACCTGAGTCTGGTTAACCTGCGCGACCACCACATCTTTGTCGAGCTCTTGCAGAAAGCTCTCAATGACGGTGGTTTTGCCCGAGCCGATCTCGCCCGTGATGATCACGAAGCCGTCCTGAAACCACACCGTGGACTCCATGTAGGCCTTGGCCCGCGCATGGTGTGTGCTCATGAACAGGAACTGCGGATCCGGGGTGAGCCGGAAGGGCGCTTCGCTGAGTTTGAACAGCTGGGTGTACATCGTTGACGGTCAGTCGGCTGCCTTTGACCTCCCGATCGTACGGCGGTCGATACGTCGAAGCAGTGAGGCAGCCCGCAAGTCGCGCTTCTGAGCTGTGGATTCGATCACGGTCACGTGACCGAGCTTGCGGCCCGGTCGCGGCGATTTACCATAATCGTGCAGATGCAGGCCTTTCTCGGCCAGCAGTGCGGCGCGCGGCGGCATGTCACCCAGCAGGTTGAGCATGGCGCTGTGGCCGATGGCCGTAGTGGGTCCCAGCGGCAGACCCAGGATGGCACGCAGATGGTTTTCGAACTGACTGGTGACTGCGCCTTCGATGGTCCAGTGGCCAGAGTTATGGACGCGCGGTGCCATCTCGTTAGCAATCAACTTGCCACGCCGCACAAAGAACTCGATGGCCAGCACGCCGTGATAGTCGAAGTGCTCCATTACACGGCGCACATGCTTGCGTGCAGCAGCCTCAAGTGCCGGTGCCTTCCACGGTGCGGTGGTCAGGCGCAACACGCCATCGCGATGCAGATTGCGATTGAGCGGATAGGTGGCGAACTCGCCACGCGTGCTGCGCACACCGATGATCGAGACTTCGTAATCAAACGGCACGAAGGCTTCGTAGATGAGTTGCTGTGAGCCCAGCGTTTCCCACGCGCCAGCGATATCGGCTGCGCTGCGGATGACTGCCTGACCCTTGCCGTCATAGCCCAAGCGCCGTGTCTTGAGCACGCCGGGCAGGCCGATGGTCTGTGTGGCCTGCTGCAACTGCTGCAGCGTCTCGACCGCCGCATGCGCATTGGTGGGAATGCGCAGCTGCTTGAACAGCTGCTTTTCGCTCAGACGGTCTTGGGCTGTGGCCAGTGCTGCAGGCGGTGGTGCGATGCGCACCTGAGGTGCCAGCTGATGCAGCGCTTCGGCCGGTACGTTTTCCCAGTCGAAGGTGACCACCTCGCAGCGACGTGCGAGCTCATTGAGCAGCGACGGATCCGTGAAGCTGCCGGTAAGCGTGGGCGACAACTGCCCCGCAGGCGTGGCGCTGTCTTTGTCGAGGAACAGAAAGTCGAGGCCCAGTGGATAGCCGGCCAGTGCCAGCATGCGACCCAGCTGGCCTGCCCCGATGATGCCGATGGTCATGCGGGCAGGCGTGGATCGGAGTGGGCGAGCACGGCATCGGTCTGTGCGGCGCGAAACGCCTGCAAGCGTGCCGCCAGCGCCGCGTCGTGCACCGCCAGCATGGCCACGGCAAACAGCGCCGCATTGGCTGCGCCGGCCGCACCGATGGCAAAGGTGGCCACCGGGATGCCCTTGGGCATTTGCACGATGGACAACAGGGAGTCGAGCCCTTGGAGCGCGTGCGATTGCACCGGCACGCCCAGCACCGGCAACGGGGTCATGGATGCCGTCATGCCAGGTAAGTGTGCTGCGCCGCCGGCACCGGCGATGATGGCCCGCAGACCACGACCGGCAGCGCCACGCGCATAGTCGAACAACAGCTCTGGCGTGCGGTGGGCGGAGACCACCTGCACTTCATGTGGCACGCCCAGCTGCGTGAGCAGATCGGCGGCCGTGCGCATCGTGTCCCAGTCGGACTGCGAACCCATGATGATGCCGACGAGCGGTGTCATTTGCGCCTCCTGGCCTGCGCGTTATGGCGATCGGTGATGGCGTTGAGCGCTTTTTCCAGCGGCTCCAGGTCGATGTCGCGCATCAGCTTGCCGATGTACTGGCGCTGCCGTGACAGTGCCGGCGGGCTCTTGATGCGCCGCGCATCGACGATGGCATCGACCAGAGTTTCTGGCAGTGGCAGCGTGCGGAACTCGTCTTCACGCATGGTTATCAGGCGTTCGCCGAGTTTTTGCAGTGCGTGAGCCTCACGCTTGCGCATGCTTTTACTGGGACCGGCCCACTCGTCTTCATAGGGTTCTTCCATGGCGTACAATTGTGCCTCATGAACCAGTCTATCGACGCATCCCGTATCCCCGAATTGCAGGAAATCGTCGCGCTGGCGCTGGACGAGGCCCGCCACGCGGGTGCCGACCAGGCCAGTGCCGGCGTCAGCCTTGCCAAGGGCCTCAATGTCTCCGTGCGTCTAGGCGAGGTCGAAACCCTCGAATACCAGCGCGATCGCAGCTTGGGGATCACAGTGTATTTCCGGCAGGCCAAGGGCTCTGCCAGCAGCGCTGATCTGCGCCCCGAGGCCATCCGTGCCATGGTGGCCAAGGCGTGTGCCATTGCCCGCCACACCGCGCGTGATGAATTTGCCGGCCTGGCCGATGAACACGAGCTGGCTCGCGATATTCCCGAGCTGTCGCTGTTTCATCCCTGGGACATCTCGCCCGAGCAGTCCATCGAGCTGGCGCGCAGCTGCGAGGCGGCGGGTCTGGCGGTCGACAAACGTCTCACCAATTCCGAAGGCGCGTCGGTCTCCACCCATCAGGGCGTCAGCGTCTATGGCAACTCACATGGCTTTTTGCACGGCTTTCCCAGCACCAGCCACAGCATCAGCTGTGCCTTGCTGGCGCAGGTCGATGCCGACATGCAGCGTGATTACTGGTATAGCGCGGCGCGCAATCCGGCCACACTCGAAAACGTCCAGAGCATTGGTCGTCGTGCGGCCGAACGCACAGTGGCTCGTCTAGGTGCGCGGCAAATCGCCACGCAGCGTGCACCGGTGTTGTTTGCGCCGGAGTTGGCGCGCGGCTTCTGGCGCCATCTTATCGGTGCCATCCACGGCTCATCTCAGTACCGCAAATCCTCGTTCCTGCTCGATGCGGCTGGCACGCAGGTGCTGCCGTCGTTCGTGCAGATGCAGGAGCGTCCGCATTTGTTGTCGGCCTTGGCCAGCAGCCCTTATGACGACGAAGGCGTCACCACTCGCGATCGCGATCTGGTGCGCGATGGCGTGTTGCAGGGCTATGTGATGGGCAGCTACTCGGCACGCAAGCTGGGTCTGCGTACCACCGGTAACGCCGGTGGCATCCACAACCTGCTGGTCAGCAGCGGCCCCGATGCGCCGGATCAGGCAGCGTTGCTGGCACGTATGGGCGAAGGCTTTTACGTCACCGAACTGATGGGCCAGGGCGTCAACGGCGTAACCGGCGACTACTCGCGCGGTGCGATGGGCTTCTGGGTGTCGGGCGGTCAGCTCACTTATGCCGTGCACGAGGTCACTATTGCCGGCAACTTGCTGCAGATGTACCGCGACGTGCTGGCAGTGGGTTCAGATATCGATACGCAGGGCACGATCCACACCGGGTCGGTGCTGGTCGACGGCATCACCATCGCCGGTGCGTAACTCCCGGCGCCGTGCGCGCCGGGGCTTTAATTTAAGCCGTTTCGCCCGTCAGGCGCTCCAGCGCTTCGTGATATTTGGCGGCTGTGCCGGCAATTACCTGGTCGGGTAATTTCGGACCGGGAGCGGTCTTGCCCCAGTCCAGTGTTTCCAGATAATCACGCACATACTGCTTGTCGAAGGACGGCGGGCTGATGCCTTCCTGCCAGGTGTCGGCGGGCCAGAAGCGCGAGGAATCGGGCGTCAGTGCCTCGTCGATCAGGTACAGCGTGTTGTTATCGTCGAGACCGAACTCAAACTTGGTGTCGGCAATGATGATGCCGCGCTGCAGCGCGTAGTCGACGGCGTGCTGATACAGCGCCAGTGCCGTGTCGCGCACTTTGGCGGCCAGCGGTGCACCGATCAGCCGCTCCACTTCGTCAAAGCTGATGTTCTCGTCATGATCGCCCACGGCGGCTTTGGTGGCCGGTGTGAACAGCGGTTGTGGCAGACGCTGGGCCTGACGCAAACCTTGCGGCAGCGTGATGCCGCAGACACTGCCGGTGGCCTGATAGTCCTTCCAGCCCGAGCCGATCAGATAGCCGCGTACCACGGCCTCTACCGGCAG
>CANFSB010000019.1 GCA_947449495.1 Pseudomonadota bacterium | reverse complement strand
GACTAACCGGCTCGGGACTGGCCGTCACGCTGGTGCCGGTCGCTGCAGTACTGGTAGCCAGCATCCGGCTGCATTTTGCCAATGTGCTGCTGCACCTGCGCTATCGCGGCCCCAACGTCATCGACTGCGATGCCACCGTGCATAAGGGTCAGGAGATGGGCTGGTTCGAGCACGGCTCGACCATCATCCTGCTGCTGCCGCCAGGGTGCGAGCTGGCCGAGGGCATTACCGCCGGCACAGGTGTGCGCATGGGGCAGGCACTGGTACGTCTGCCATAATGGGCAGATGAACACTTCTTCCAGCGCAACTTGCCCTCGGTCCTTCCTCGGCAGTCATCACGAGCGCAACGAGCACCGCACGTGGCTGGTCGTAGGCCTGACCGTGGTGATGATGGTCGGCGAAATTATCGGCGGCACTTGGTACGGATCTATGGCGCTGGTGGCAGATGGGTGGCACATGGCCACGCACGCGGCAGCACTGGGCATCGCTGCATTGGCCTATCGCTATGCACGCAAGCATGCCAGCAACCCGGATTTTAGCTTCGGCACCGGCAAGGTCGGTGAGCTGGCGGGGTTTGCCAGTGCCATTACCTTGGCGGTGGTCGCCATTCTCATCTGCTGGGAGGCACTGCACCGCCTGCTGAATCCAGGCCGCATCGACTTTGACCAGGCCGGTCTCATCGCCATTGTCGGGTTACTGGTCAATTTCGTCAGCGCGCTGCTGCTGCGTGACGATCATCATCACCACCATCACGGCCACAGCCACGACCATGACCATGACCATGATCATGACCATGACCATCATCACGGCCATGATGACGATCATGATGAGCATGTTGGTGCTGGCCACGACCACGCGCGCGACACCAACCTGCATGCGGCCTATGTGCACGTACTGGCGGACGCCCTGACATCCGTCTTGGCCATCCTGGGACTGCTGGCCGGCAAGTACTTGGGCTGGGTCTGGATGGATGCCGTGATCGCGGTGGTGGGCGCCTTGGTTATCGCGCAATGGTCTATCGGCCTGATGCGTGAAGCGGGTCGATCACTGATTGATGCCAACGACCATGGTGCGCGGCGTCAGCAGGTCGTCACGGCACTGGAAGGCGACGGCAACACTCGCGTCACCGATCTGCACTTGTGGCGCCTGGGCCCCGGTCACGACGGCCTGATCGTATCCATAGAGAGCAGCACGCCGGCTGCGCCGGCCGATTACAAAGCGAGACTGTCCGCGCTGGGCGGACTCAGCCATATCACCATCGAAGTGAACGCGCGCCACTGAGGCGCGCTGCGCCAGCCCTAGCGGTGCTGGTTGATCTCGTCGCGCAGCGTCAGCGCTGCAGCGCGTGCTGCGTCGGCAAAGTCCTCACCCTGACTGGCGTACAGAATGCCGCGTGAGGAGTTGATGAGCAGGCCGCGGCCATCGGCCGTGCGGCCGGCACGCACTGCAGCAGCCACATCACCACCCTGTGCACCGATACCCGGCACCAGAAATGTCATGTCGCCTGTCGCCGCGCGAATCTCGGCCAATTCACCCGGATACGTGGCGCCGACGACCAGTAGGCAATTGCCCGCGGCATTGCAGCGCGTTGCAACCTGCTCGGCAACGATGCGATAGAGCCGCTTACCACCGATCTCCAAGTCCTGGAAATCCCGTGCGCCCGGATTGGAGGTGCGGCACAGGATGATCACGCCGCGATCCGCCCACTGCAGATAAGGCTCCAGCGTATCCAGACCCATATAGGGATTGACCGTCACGGCATCGGCGCCATAGCGCACGAAAGCTTCTTGAGCATATTTGCCGGCGGTGTTGCCGATATCGCCGCGCTTGGAGTCGAGGATTACCGGCAGGCCGGGATGCTGCTGATGGATGTAAGCGATGGTGGCCAGCAACTGGTCCTCGGCACCCAGCGCGGCATAGTGCGCAAACTGCGGCTTGTAGCAGCAGGCGTAGTCGGCCGTGGCATCGATGATGCGACGATTGAACTGGAAGATGGCGTCGGGCAAACCCTGCAAGCTGGGCGCAAAGCGCTCTGGCTCCGGGTCCAAGCCCACACAGACCAGCGACCGGTTGCGGTCGGCCGCCGCGTTGACCCGGGCGACAAACCCCGCGTCAGTCACGGGTACCGGTTCCGCGATTGAGCAGCTGCAAAGCCCAGAAGAACAGCACCACAACGCAGGCGCCCATGATGATGAACGCGCGAGTCACGCTGACATCTGAAGTGCCCAAAAATCCGTATCGGAACGCGTTGACCATGTGCAGGATGGGGTTGGCCATCGAGATGTGCTGCGCCCAGTCCGGCAACAGCGACACCGAATAGAACACACCACCAAAATAAGTGAGCGGCGTCAGCACAAAGGCCGGAATCCAGTTGATCTGGTCGAAGTTCTTGGCATAGACGGCATTGATGAAACCGGCCAGCGCGAACACCGCAGAGGTCAAAAACACTGCCGCCAAAATGATGCCGACGTGATGCACATGCAAATGGGTGAACAGCAGCGCCACGATGGTGACCACCAGGCCCACCAACATGCCGCGAATCAGACCGCCGCACACATAGCCCACCACAATGATCCAGTTGGGCAGCGGCGAGACCAGTAGCTCTTCGATGTGCTTGCCGAACTTGGCGCCAAAGAACGACGACACCACATTGCCGTATGAGTTGGTGATAACCGACATCATGATGAGGCCGGGCGCCAGATAGGCGCGGTAATCAAAACCACCCATATCGCCGATGCGACGGCCGATGAGGCTGCCGAAGATCACAAAATACAGCGTGGCAGTCACCGCCGAGGGCACTAGCGTCTGTGCCCAGATGCGAACAATGCGCCCATATTCACGGATGACTATGGTTCGCAGTCCGGTCATGCGGATGCTGTTGGCTGACAGTGCTTCGGTGCTCATGGTTGGCGGTTCTCCACGAGACGCATGAACATCTCTTCCAGACGGTTGACCTTGTTGCGCAGGCTAAGCACTTCGATGCCGCGCCCAGATAGCGCCGCAAAAATGTCGTTGAGGCCCTGATCTTTGCTGATCTCGACTTCGATGGTGTGGTCATCGATCAGCTTGATGCCATAGCCCTCGATCACCGGCGCCTGCGCCTGCGCGTCGCGCAGGGTCAGCAGGAAGCTCTCCGTTTGCAGGCGGCGCAACAGCGTGCTCATGCTGTTGTTCTCGATGATGCGACCGCCATCGATGATGGCAATGTTGCGGCAGAGGTTTTCGGCCTCTTCCAGATAATGCGTGGTGAGAATGATAGTGGTGCCCTGCTCGTTAATCTCGCGCAGGAACTCCCACATCGAGCGACGGATCTCGATGTCCACGCCAGCGGTGGGCTCGTCAAGGATCAACAGACGCGGCTCGTGCATCAGCGCACGGGCAATCATCAGACGACGCTTCATGCCACCGGAGAGCGAGCGCGCCATGACTTTGCGCTTGTCCCACAGCGACAGCTGCTTTAAATATTTCTCGGCGCGTTCACGCGCCACCGCGCGTTCCACACCGTAAAAGCCGGCCTGATTGACTACGATGGTCTCGGGCGACTCGAACATGTTGAAGTTGAATTCTTGCGGCACCACGCCAATGCAGGCCTTGGCCCGCTCGAGGTCGGTATCCAGATCGTGTCCGAACACACTGACTTGCCCGGCCGACTTGGTGACCAGCGAGGTGACGATGCCTATAAGCGTCGTCTTGCCGGCACCATTAGGGCCCAGCATCGCGAAGAAATCGCCCTGTGCGACATCCAGATCCAAGCCCTTGAGGGCCTGAACACCGTTCTTATAGGTCTTGGTAAGACCACGTACTGAGAGTGCCTGCATAGGGGTGTAGTCTAATTCAATTTACTGCGGTTGACGGCACAACAGTCGACGCCGAATATCCGCCCCGCTGATTGCAAAGGCCTCCCATGCGCAAAATGCTGTTCGATACCTTCCTGTTGATGCTGCTAGGCACCATCGCCGTGGCAACGGTGCTGCCAGTCAGTGGTCAGGCCGCCAGTATCGTCAGCAACATCTCCACCGGCGGTGTGGTGCTGCTGTTCTTTTTGCATGGCGTACGGCTGCCACGCGAGAATCTGCTGGCGGCGCTTGTGCACTGGCGGCTGCACCTGCTGATCCTGTCAATTACCTTTGGCCTGTTTCCGTTGTTTGGCTTGGGGCTGGCCACGGCGCTGCCCGGTCTGTTGCCGCCACAGCTGTGGGTGGGCGTGCTATTTCTGTGCGCCTTACCGGGGACCGTGCAGTCGTGCATCGCTTTCACCTCGATGGCACGCGGCAATATCGCAGCAACCGTGGCCTCTGCGGCCGCCTCCAATCTGCTGGGCATCGTGCTCACCCCACTGTTGATCGGACTGCTGGCCCATGCCCATGGCAGCGGCATCTCGTTCGCGGGCGTCTGGAAAATTGTGTTGCAGTTGTTCCTGCCCTTTACCGTGGGCCATGCGCTGCGGCCTTTGCTGAGCGAATGGGCCAAGCGCCAAGGCAAGATCCTGGCGCTATGTGACCGCACCACCATCATGCTGTCGGTGTACAGCGCGTTCTCCTTGGCAGTGATCGGCGGTATTTGGCACAGCGTGCCAGTGCCCACTCTGCTGGTGCTGGTAGGCATCTGTCTGGTGATGTTGCTACTGGCTTTTGCGGGCACGCTACTGCTGGCGCGAGTACTGGGCTTCAACCGCGAAGATGTCATCTCTATTCAGCTGTGTGGCTCGCTCAAAAGCCTGGTCAGTGGCGTGCCTATGGCGCGCGTGCTGTTCACCGGCCCCGAGATCGGCGCAGCGCTGCTACCGATCATGATTTTCCATCAGATGCAGTTAATGGTTGGCGCGTGGTTGGCGCGTCGTCACGGCGAGGACCCGAAATGAAGAGCCGCAAGCCCAAGGTTTATGTCAGTGCAGAGCAGTGCCCGCAAGCCGGACGCGAGCGCATGATCATGCCGCAGCCCATCGAGGTGATCGGCAATAACGCTCGCAATCCCGAGCCACAGTTGCTGCAGCGCATGCGCGATACCGGCGCGGTATTCATGATGGGACAGAACCCGGACCTGTGCGTCATGCCAGAGCGGCCCAAGCTGCTGGACTTTTTTCACTTCCGGTTTTCAGACATCGCTTATATGCACTTGCTGCAGTCCGCCAAGCTGGCATTGGACGGCGGTCAGGATGAAAAAGTTGTGGTGGCCTGCCTGCTGCACGACATCGCCAACGGCGCACTGCTGCGCAGCGATCACGGCTACTGGGGTGCGCAGATGATCGCGCCCTACGTCAGCGAAGAAATTGCCTGGGCTGTACAACAGCACCAGGCGCTGCGCTACTTCGCTGACGAATCTGTGGGATTCAAATACCCCGATGCTTACAACCAGTTCTTCGGAGCGGACTACAAGCCGCCCGAATACCTGTGCAAGGCGCACGAGGAGGCGCGCAATCACCGCTGGTACATGACCTCACGGTTGATCACCATTTACGACATCTACAGCTTTCAGGAGGGCTGGGACATAGACCCGGACCAATTCACCGACATCATCGGCCGGCACTTCAAAGAGCCGGAAGAAGGCTTGGGCTTTGACAACTCACCCGCCGCGCACATGTGGCGGTCGATGATCTGGCCGCATAACTTTCTGTAGTGCGAGCGGCCGGGCCCCGCAGCACGCGGGGCCCACAAACCTCAGATGACCTTGCCCGGGTTCATAATGCCCTTAGGATCCATGGCGTTCTTGATGGCGCGCATCAGCGCCAGCTCTGCCGGGCTACGCGAGTAGTGCAGAAACTCACGCTTGAGCGAGCCGATGCCGTGCTCGGCAGACACAGAGCCACGCCGCAGCGCCACCACTTCATATACAGCGCGCTCCAGATCCAGCTCCGGCACGTCGTGGTCAGACATGCGCACTGACACATGCAGGTTGCCATCCGCAACATGTCCGAAGAACACCGCTGTCACATGCGGCCAATTGGTAGCCAACACATGACGGATCTCACCGGCCAAGGGACCGATCTCGCCAGTGGGGACACTGACGTCGAAGCCCAGCTGCGGCCAATGCACGCCGCTGGACCATTCGCCCGGTGAGTCGCGCACATCCCACAGCGCAGTGGCCTCGCGCTGTGACTGCGCAACGATGGCGTCTTTGACGATGCCAGCCTCCATCGCCTCAGCGATCACAGACTCATAACGTTCCTGGTCGATGACCGGGTCGGTGCCCATGGTTTCGATGAGCACATAAGCACCAGCACCCAAGTCCAGCGGCGGTTTGCGGCCCAGACCGACAGTGCCCAACTCGTAAAAGTCAGGCCACATCACTTCGAAGGCCGTCAGCTGCGAGGCAAAGCCCGTGCGGGCACGCTTGAGCAACTGCAACACAGCCTCATAGTCATCAACAGCCATGATGCCAGTGCAAACACTCTTGGCCTTCGGATAGAGCTTGAGCACAACCTTGGTGATGATGCCCAGCGTGCCCTCGGCGCCGATGAACAACTGGCGCAGGTCGTAACCGGTGTTGTTCTTGATCACCTTGCGCAGCGAGTCGATGACCGTGCCATCGGCCAGTACTGCCTCGACACCCAGCACCAGATCGCGAGCCATGCCAAAGCGCAGCACGCGATTGCCACCGGCATTGGTCGACAGGTTGCCGCCGATCTGACAACTGCCGCGACCGCCCAGATCCAGCGGGAAGAACAGGTCGGCCGCATCAGCGGCTTTTTGCACGGTCTCCATGGCAACACCGGCCTCGACAGTGATCGTGGCAGCAGCCACGTCCAGCTCGACTATCTGGCGCATGCGCTCCATCGAGATGCAGACACTGGGGCCGATGGGCACCGAGCCGCCGGCAAGACCCGTGCGACCACCCTGCGGTACCACGGCGATGCTGTGCTCGTTGCAATAGCCCAAGGCCTTAGAAACATGCTCAGTGGTACGCGGCAACACCAGCGCGTAGACGCCCACATCTTTGCGGCCGTGCACGCACCAGTCGTGGGTGATCGTGTCGAGCAGCGCGGCATCGATGGCCTGTACATTGTCGGCACCAAGCAGGGCCGACAGGTCGGCAACAATCTTCGAATCCGTGGTCATGGGTCCCCTGCTGCGCAGCCTGCGCGTCTAATAGGCGAGGCGCCGATGATACCCAATGCGCCGCCTTATCAGTGGGTACCGAGGCGCCGGTAATACTCGGCGACATCATCGGCACGCTCGGGCGCTTGTGCACCCCGCGGAACAGCACGTGTCCCGGCAGGCTGAGTGGCTTTTGCAGCGCGCAACGCTGCCAGCTCGACCTGATTGAGCAGCGCTGTCATACGTGAATATTCCCCGGCCATCGGATCACGGCCGCCGCGGCCGATACGCTGTGCCAGCTCACGCAGCGCATCGCGATCAGCCTCAGACAGGGCCTCGCCGGGCAAGCGTTCGCCCAATTCGCGCAGGCGCCCGGCAATGCGTGCGCCGTCGCCGCCATTCCAGCCGCGACCACGGTCCATGCCACCCCCATCGCGCTGGCCACCTTGTTGACCGCCACCCTGCCGGCCCCCAGCTTGCTGGCCGCCTTGCTGACCTCCAGCTTGCTGGCCGCTTTGCTGACCTCCAGCTTGCTGGTTTCCTGGCTGGACGCCTGGCTGGACGCCTGGCTGGCCGGCTTGCTGCAGCGCGCGGCGCAATTGGCCAAGCTCCGCCAGCAACTCATCGGGCTTTGCCGACCCTGCGCCCTGACTGCCTTCGCCCGCCTCCGTAGCGGCCAGCTGTCCTGCTTCAACCAACTGCTGCTGCAAGCCTTGCAACGCCTCGCCGATCAGCGGTTCACGCGCCAGCGCAGACTCACCTCGACCACGATCAATTTCCTGTGCACTGCGCGCGATGCGCGCCAGCGTGGACTGCTCTTCGAGCTGACGTAGTGCCTCGTCTACCTTGGCTGCTGCGCGGGGCGTTTGTACTTTGCCTTTTTGTCGCGCCGCCTGCATCTGACCTTGCAGTGCTTCCAACTGCGACTGCAACGCGCGCTTGCGCTCGGCCAATCGATTGGCATCGTCGAAACGCAAACTGCGATTGCCCTTCATTGCTTCGCGCAAGGCCTCTTCACTACGCTGTTGCTCACGCAGCACAGCATCGGCATCGCGAGCCAATGAGCTATAACGCTCGCCAGCGGCCTGCTGACGACCGCGGTCCAGCCTCTCTAGAGCCTGGTTGAGTTGCTGCTCTGCGCCCGGGCGCCCCTCACGCATCGCCCGGATGGCTTGATCCAATTGCGCAGCGGCATCGCGCGCCGCCTCGGCAGATTGCTGCTGAGCACCGCGCTGCTGTTGGTTGCCTTGCTGCTGACCGCCCTGCTGCTGACCACTTTGCTGCTGACCGCCCTGCTGTTGGCCACCCTGCTGCTGGCCACGTTGCTGGCCCGACTGCTGCTGTGCCAGCTGCTGCAACTGCTGGCGCAACGCTTCGGCTTCACGGCGCAACTGTTCCTGCTGCCAACGCTGCGCTTCAGGGGGCTGGGTACGCTGCGCCTGCTCTCGCGCCAATTGTTCCTGACGACGCGCCAGCTCACGCAAGCGACGCACCGCGTCGTCTTCAGCCGCGCTGGCTGCCGGACTGCCAGGGCTCTGTGACTCCGTCTCGTACTGGTTCTTCTCCAGATCCATTTCCAGCGCTGTCATCTCCGCGACATCGCGACTGGCTTGTCCGCCACCGCCACCACCGCCGCCGCGCGCGCCGGACTGCTGCGCAACCTGGATTTCACGGAAGGTGGCTTCGGCGCGCAGCAGATGCTGCAACGCACGCTGCTCATCAGAGACTGCCTGCTGCAACTGGCGCTTAACCAGATTCTCGGCCGCCGGCTTCATCGCCTTGGCCGCTTCATTGAGTTGAGTGACAAATCGGGTGACGTTGTCATCACCGCCGACCAGTTCACGTGCACCGGCGCGCTCCACCAGGCTCTGCGCCTGCTCTGCCAACGTCTTCTGCAAATCTGCTAGCAGCGCGGTGTTGTCCTGCACACGACCGTTGTCCTGCGTGCCGTTGTCTACCGCGCGCGCCAGATTAAACGTAGCCATCAGGATTTCCCGCTGCCGGTCGGAAATGCGCCCTTCCTGCTCTCCACCGCCGCCACCGCCACCACCACCACCGGCAGCTTGCGACTGCGTATAGCGACGGTCAAAAGGCTGCACTTGAATGAGGAATAAATCAGTCTGCACAGTGGAGTGATGATCGCGTGCCACAGCGTAATAGCTGATGACATCGCCGGGCTCTAGCGCCAGCGCAGGCGATTGACGCAATTCTTCTAAGCGCAGCAGCACCAGATTGCTGGCATCACCACCACGCGGATCCAGCGTTTGAGTGCGCCATTCACCGCCATTGACCGCATAACGCAACTCCAAACCTTCGAGCCTGAAGTCATCGCGCGCGCGTACCGACACTGGCACTTCTTCAATACTGCTGGCTTGATAGTCCCGACCGGGACGACGGATCTCGACCGTGGGTTTCTCGTCAGGCACGACATCAATGCGATAGCTGTCGCTGAGAGCAACAGACTCGCCCTCAACATTGGCGGCGAGTCGATAGCGTGTCGTGCGCTCTCCAACCACCAACTCACCCCGACCTGTCACACCCTGCTGGGTCATGGCCTGGGCTTGCTCATCGATGACCAATTGCGGCTGCTGCAAAGGCACATCCGTGCGCAATTCGATGCGCACACGCGTACCGGCCACCGCACTGATGTCACCACCTACCTCCTGCACACGCGGCGGCAAACCGGTCCATGCCGGATAGGTGTAGGTGAGGCGCAATGCCGCAATCTGCGGCAAATCGACTACTTGAATGCTGTGCTCGGCACTGCGCACCTCACCGGCCGTGACGTAGTAGCGAGCCGCCTCGCGCACTCCATACAGCGTGTAATCGAGATGGCCTTCCGTGGCTCGCATCGGCACGCTTTCCCAGTCACCCTCACCAAACTGCACATGAAGTTGCGCCTCAGTGGCAGCAAAGCCTACGGGCGAGGCCTGTACTTGCAGATCGTTATTGCGGCGCACTCGACTGTTGCCGGGCTTGATGTCGATGCGACGCTGCGCCAGCGGCAATACGCGCTGCGGAGCTGGAGCGCCCCACCACAGACTGCGCGCGGCAGCGCCCCAATCAGAGCCGCGCCACGCCAACAGCCCGGCAAACAGGACCAAGAGGGCCACTGAAGCTGCACCAGGCAACCAGGCAGCACGTTCCAGACGCTGTTGATCAAGCGGCGATTCGTTGGTACGCGCCAAGGCATCGGCTGCAAGCAAACCTAGCAAGGGTGAAGCCTCGCCCTGCGCAACGCGTCGACGCTGATCCAGATAGGTGAGCAAGCGTCCCTGCTGCAAAGGCAGGCTGCGCTCGAGCTCCTGTGCACCCTCATCACGACGCAATGCTCGAAGTGGCTGCCAGGCAAATCGCCACGCCAACCCAACAGCCAGCAACAGCAACACGCAACGTGCGATCACGCGCCACGGCCAAGGCACACCGGCATACAGCAACACTGCAGCACTCAGCAGCGTCACTGCTAACAGCGCCGCTGCCAGGGCCAGGGCTGTGCGTGCGCCGGCCCTCCAGCGCAACCGCTGTTGCCATTGGGCAATCAACTCATCCAGGCGCTGCGCTGCGTTCACGCTGAGTGCTCCCGTTTGACGCTCAAGTGGCTGTTGGCCACCAGCGGTTCGATAAAAGCCAATACTGCTGCCAGCAACAACAGCCAGAACCATACCGGTATCCAGCCGACCTGCGTGGCGGTTACGGCAACAGTCTGCACGGCAGGCGTGGCCATCTGCTGCCATTCATCGATGCGTTGGTCTGCCAGACGCTGCAACTGTGATTCACGCGGATCGGTGTGGACAGCCAGCCATTGACTGCGACCGCCACCACGCAGCTCATAAAAGCCCGCCTGTGTTGGTGCCAGCCGCAATTCGTCGCTACCGCTGTCGAGTAATGCGGCGCGGCGACCATCTGGTGCAAAGACTTGCACTCCCGCTCCGGCGTTGAGGGGTCGAGTGAATACGCTGCCCACTGTGGCTGACTCGACACGACCGCGCTCGCCGGCAAGCCAGGCCGTAGCCTCTGCCAGAAAGCCCACAAACTGCGGATGCAGTGCCAAGTCGTTCCAATCGCGATCCAGCGCCGACGTGAGCAACAGCACACGGCCACGGCCAGGTTGCTGTTGCAGCAGCAGCGGGTCGCCACCTTCAAGCCGCAACAACACTTGAGTGCCTTCTGTGATCTGCACCGGCACATGACGGAAGAAGCGCAAGGCACGCCAATCTCCGACTTGCCGCAGTGCCGGATGGCTGTCATCGACCTGTGCGATACGCACCGCCTGCGACGCCGCTGTAACGCCAGACACCGCAGCGGCACGACCGCCCATTACGGGCAGCGTTGCTACGTTGTGACGACCCAACGTCAGCAACACACCACCACCCGCCGCCGCATAGTCTTGCAGGCTGCGCGCTTGAGCCGCATCGAGTTGCCCGGCATCGGCCACTGCAACCACGGCATAGTCATTGAGAGCTCGCCGCTTGAGCGTCGCCGTATCGATGACCTCTACGCGCAAGCGCAACCCTTCTAAGGCCGCTAGCGCAGCGCGCAAATAGGCTGCGTCATCACCCGAAGTGCTGGCGGCGACAACCAACACGCGAGGCTCGACGCGCCGCAGCAACTGATACCCTGCATCATCTGCTGCTAACGCATCACCTGCAGCCAATAACGCTGTGGCGCGATGCTCACCCTCACCCAGTTCGCCAAGCGCAAAGTGTTCAACATAGGGCGCTGTACGCGCAGCCTCCAGTAGCTTGCGACCGCGTTCGACACCATCCACAAGCAGACGCAGTTCGCGCGGTTTACCCAGCGGCAGGTCCCCGCCGATTGTCACATCGACTGTGTTGGCTGCTGTGGCCGACAACTGCACTGCGTCGATGTATTGGTTGGCCGCTGGTTCACGACCTGCATCGATCAGATCCAGCGTCACGCCCTGCGGAGGCTGTAGATCGGCCAGATGCAGTGGACTGCCAGAAGCCTGCAGATCGCTGATCACATGCAGCACGACCGGCTGCCCAGAGCCCTCAGACAACGATGCCGCTGCACCCATCAGATTGCCGTAGTCCAGACGCGATTGCCCCGGCGTCAGATCATGCAAGCTCGCGCGTAGCGGGCCAGCATCATTGGCAAACACCGCCGGTTGCAACACGCGCACCTGGTGATCGGCTGCGGCAAGCAACACTCGATCACCGCCCTGCAGACCATCCAGTACAGCGCTGGCCTGCTGCTGCGCCTTTGCCCATACGCCCTCGCGCTGCATCGACAGGGACGTATCGAGCACCAGCAGATGCAGGCGGGCATCGGTCTGTGCGCCAGCGCTGGGTTTGCGCGGCCACTGTGGCCCTGCCAGCGCCAGCACCAGCAAGATCAGCAGAGCCAGGCGCAGCGCCAGCAGCAACCAATAACGCAATTGCTGACGACGACTGCGACGGACCTCGCCGGCTTCGATGAGCATCAGCGACGCAAACGGTCGACGCTCGTCCGTGCGCCGCGCAAAGCGATGCAACCACAGCGGCAGTCCAACGCCCAACAAGCCCAGCAAAAAAAGAGGTGCCAGCCACATGGTTCAGCCACGCCTCTGTCGCAATTGCAGATAGCGGCGCAGCGCCTTATCCAAGCGTTCATCGGTGACCACCAGCGTGTGCTGCGCGCCGGTGGCTGCGACCGCATCGCGCAACGACTCAAGGTGCGCCTGCAAGCGGGCCGGATACACCTTAGCCAGATAGTCGGGCGACACCTCACGCTGCTCGCCGGACTCCAAGTCCTGCAGCATTACCGACTCGTCCCAATCAGGATTCATTTCCTGAGGATCGAGCACCTGAAACACCATGACGTCGTGGCCGCGCTGCGCCAGCGGTCGCACGGCGCGCGTCAGCGCTTCTGCGTCGCAGTACAGATCAGAGATCAAAGCCACTAGTCCACGCTGACCCTGCTGTCCTGCCAGTGGTTGCAAGGCCGTCTGAATGTCAGTCGACTCGCCGGGCTGCACAGCATCCAGCGCATGCAGTAAGGCACCCAAGCTGCCGGCACGACTGCTGGGCGGCAGCCAACTGCGCAACTGCCTGTCAAACACCATCAAACCCACCGGGTCATGCTGCTGCGTGGCCATATAGCCCAGTGCAGCAGCCAAAAACTGTGCGTAACGCAACTTAGTCACCGGGCCCGAGCCATAGCCCATCGAGGCACTGGCATCCAGAGCCACCAACAATCGCGTGTTGGTCTCGCCTTCATAGCGACGAATGTAGGTGCGATCGGTACGCGCATACACGTTCCAATCGACATGCCGCGGATCATCACCCTCGGCATAAGCGCGGTACTCAGCAAACTCCTGGCTAAAGCCAAAGCGCCGCGACCGGTGCAGGCCGTGAAAGAAGCCCTCGACTGCGCTGCGCGCCACCAACTCGAGCGTGCCCAATGCCGCCAAGGCAGACGGCAACAGCAACGAATTGCGGGTGGCAGGGCTCATGAGTTTAAGCCGGTACCACGCTGTCGATGATCTGTCGCAGCACGTCATCTGTGCTCAAACCATCGGACTCAGCCTGATAATTGGTGAGCACTCGATGGCGCAGCACCGGCATGGCCAGTGCACGCAGGTCCTCGGTGGTGACGTGATAGCGACCCTGCATCAATGCACGGGCCTTAGCTGCCAGCGCCAGAAACTGCGTAGCGCGCAAACTGGCACCATAGCGCACGTACTTGCGCACCAGCTCGGACGCATGCGTGTCGCTCGGGCGCGTAGCGCGCACCAGCTGTACTGCTCTGCGGGCAATGTCGTCTGCCAAAGGCACCTGCCGCACCAGCCATTGAAACTTGAGAATGTCTGCCGCTGTGGTGCAGGCAATCACTTCGGGCGGATCAATACGCGAGGTATTGGCCTGCATCACCGCTAACTCATCGTCAGCGCCCAAGTAGTCGAGCAGCACGTTGAACAGGAAGCGATCCAACTGTGCTTCGGGCAACGGGTAGGTGCCTTCCATTTCGATGGGGTTTTGCGTGGCCAACACAAAGAACGGCGCTTCCAGGGTGCGCGTATTGCCGCGCACCGTAACCGAGCGCTCTTGCATGGCCTCAAGCAATGCAGATTGCGTTTTGGGCGGCGTACGGTTGATTTCATCGGCCAGCAGAACCTGCGCAAACACCGGGCCCGGCACAAAGCTCCAGCGACGCTGACCGGTGGCGTTGTCCTCTTCCAGGATGTCGGTACCAGTGATGTCGGTGGGCATCAGGTCTGGCGTGAACTGAATGCGCTTGAATGACAGCCCCAGTGCTGTAGCCAAGGTGCGTACCAGCAAGGTTTTGGCAGTGCCGGGCATGCCGGTGATGAGGCAGTGGCCACCCACCAGCAGCGTGACCAGCAACTGCTCAACCACTTCGTCCTGACCGACGATGAGTTTGCGGATTTCGCCGCGAATACCGGTGAGCGTTTGGGTAAAGCGCTCGACCAGCTCGCGCGGATCAGCTTCAGGTGCGGTGTGATCGGTCATGGTGCGGGTTCTCCACGCAGTTCAAGCAGGAATTGTTGTGCAGGACGAAAGTGGGGCGCGATCTCCAGCGACTGCAGCGCGTGGCGCCGGGCCAAGGCCGCGTTGCCGGCAGCGGCTTCGGCACGTGCCAGTCCCAGCCACGCGGCGGCCGGGTCCTGAGTCTGCAGTGCAAGCAGCGCCCGGTATTCGCGTCGCGCCTCAAGCGGCTTGCCGGTCTTGAGCAGTTGCTCACCCAGCGGCTGGTGATCGGCTATGGCCAAGGGATCAACAAGGTTAAGCGCCACGCGCACTGGCAAGGCCTCGGCTTCGCCCCCTGCTTCGGACAGCAACTGCACCAGCTGTCGCTGACCCTCAGGGTCCCAGCCCCCTGCAGCACGCCATGCCAGCAAGGCTTCGATGGCAGCGGGCTTATCGCTAGCACCCAATCGCGCGGCGGCCAGGAGCAAATACCCACTGGCAGAGCCGGTATATTCGGGCAGCACTTGCACGGCCTCGCGCGCCGCACGAGTCGCTGCTTCCCAGTCTTTCTTTTCGAGGGCTGTCTGAGCGGCGCGCAGTTGCACTCGCAGCCGCTTGGGATCTGCTGCCCATGGCGCAAAGCGCTGCTTCATAAACGCCGCAAACTCGATGTCGAATGCTTCACTGCTGAGCCCCAGTGCCGCCTGCACTGCCGCAGGTACTGTTGTATCGCGCTGATACTGATGCAGCAGGGCCACCAGTTTGTCGATGCCATAGCGCTGCTCAATGAACAGGCACACCAATCCAGCCTGCGCATAGGAGACTTGGACCTGGCCTTCATAGGCAGGACGCATGAAGCCCTCGTCCAAGCGCGCCACCGGCAATAGCTTGCCCGCAGACCACGCATCCATCACGTTGGGTTCGATGGCCACGCCCGGTGTTGGACCGGTACGCCATTCTTCGAATACCGACAGACCCTCACTGAGCCAGCGTGGTACCCGATGATCGGTCGCCGACAACGTGAACACATGTGCCAACTCGTGCCACAGCGTGCTGCCCCAATGAAAATCACCGGCGCGACGTCCTGAAGGACTGTCCATTGCTACAACATCACCAAACGTCACACCCAACAGGCCGATGCCGGGCAGGCCTGCAGTGCGCACCGCAAAGTCATCGTGATTGGGATAGAGCTCGATGCGGATCGGCTGCTTCGGCTGCCAGCCATAACGGGCGCTGAAGCTGGCCACCGCTTGGCGCGCAAGCTGCTCTACATAAGGCTGCAACACAGCGGATTCTTTGCGATGCAACTGCAGCGCCAACGGCGGCGAGCTGCTTTGCTCGACGGTGTATTGCGGCAAGGTGTCGAGTACGCGCAGCGTATTAACTGTGGTGGCGCTGAACGGATCGCCAGCGTAAGCGCGCTCTAGCGCGCGACGCGCACCCTCGGCATCACCCAAACGCAGCTGGTTTACGCCAAGCTCCTCCAGCGCCTGCCAGTTGTCGGGCTCGACCTGCACCGCACGTTGCAACCACTGCGCGGCCTCGCGGTAGCGACGCCGCATGATCTCGGTACGTGCCAAGGTGGCATGGATGTCGCCATAGCGCGGATTAAAGCGCAGTGCTTTATCTACCGTTGCTTGCGGATCGCGCCCTGCGGCCAACTCGGCCGCAGCCAATGCCGACAAGGCTGCCAGTGGCGTGCGCTGCTGCGACTCCAGCAGCGTCAATGCACGCGCCGCGCTGTCTATGGCCGCTGCTGTATCGCCGGCATCGAGCTGCAATTGCGAAGTGATCAGCAAAGGTTCGGCGCGCTGTGGCTGCTGCGCAGCCAGCTTGCCCAGCTCTTCCAGTGCTGCGCCGCCTTGAAAGCGTTGTGCACCGAGTTCTGCGGCGGCCACCTGCAACTCAAATGAATTGGCGTCGAGCTGTTGAGCCTCTGCGAATAACGCAGAAGCCTCTGCATATTGGTGTGCAGCCAGATACAGGCGACCCCATCGCAAGCGCGGTTGGACACTGCGCGGCGCAGCTGCGGCAGCAGCTCGAAACAGCTCGTTGGCAGCGCGCAGATCGCCCAACGCCCACTGTGCCTCGGCACGCACCAGCGCAGGTGCTGCGCTGTTGGCCAAGGCCTGATAGCAGCGACGCGACTCGGCTTGCCGGCCTCGATCACGATCCGCGTCGCAAGGCCGCAAAGCGGTGGCACGCTGTGGATCACCATCAAACTGCAGCGCAGCTACCGCCGGCAGCAAGCCGACCGCCAAGACACACATCAGCAGCCGCTTCATCGTGCACCCCCGGCCGTACTCAACTGCGCTTCACGCGCATCGATGCGTTGATCGAGCTTGGCAATTTCAACCAGCAAGGGCTCAAGCGCGCCATACCAGGCATCCTCGCTCATCGTGTCTTTGCGACTGCGCGCGGCATCTAGCCTTGCCTCAACTTGCTGCTGTTCACCGCGTAAAACCTGTAACTGTGCGTCAGCGGCATACAGTGCTTTGGCACCCAACAAAGCCACCACGATGCGCGATGCGCCATCGCCGACTAATTGGGCGTGTTCAGTAGCCAGAGCAGCATCCGCTTTGAACGCATCGGCCACCTGTCGTTCGGCAAAGTCATGCGCTTCCTGCGCTGTCACCGTGCCGTCTTTGTCACGATCAGCGGCATCGGTAGTCAGCGCACGCTCCCACTGGCTGGCATAGCGGGTGGCATTGCGCTCGGCACCGGATTTGGTTGCAGTGATGACCACGCGCTGGGCGCGTTGCAGTGGCTTGGCTAGCGCGCCACTGGCGCTGGTGGCCACCACCACCAGTTGTTGCACTGCCGGTGCGAAGGCATCGAGCAGCTTAACCAGACGTGCGCCGGTCAGATCTGGGCCAGGCAGATTGTAGCGGTAGTCGCTGCCGTCATAACTGCCGTGCCCGATGAGCACCACAATCAACTGATCACCGCTGCGCAGCGTGCCAGCCAAGCTGGTCAACGACTGCTCTACCGCAGCCGCCGTAGCCGCTTCAGCCGACAACAGCCGCACGTGCTGCGCATCTCCGGCCACCGACTGTGAGGCCTGGGCTATGTGGCTGGCTTGATCCGCAAAGCGCTTGGCGTACTCAGCCTCGCCGCCCAAGCCCGACACGACCAATACATGTACTGCGGCCTGCGCCGGCAAGCAGCACATCAGCAGAAACCCTGCCAGCAAGCACCGTGAGTGCAGGAGGTGTTTCACAGCCGCCCCCAGGCGCGACGCAACAGCCACTCGCCCGACTTGAGCAGCAGCAGCAACAAGAACAGCGCGGGCACGTTCCACAGGTCAAAGGTCTCCTGCTCAATACGACCAGCATGCGAATAACGGATGGCCTCGGGCAACTCGGCCAGATCATCCAACTGCCAATAGCGCCCGCCGGTCAAGGCCGCAATGCGCTGCAACATGGCTTGGTGCTGATAGTCGCCGAAGGCTTCGCGCACACCGCTGTTGCGGCGCAGGTGAGTGGTCGCCTCGCCAATCACCTGCTTACCCCGGGTCGCTTGCATCTGCAGACGATAAAGGCCCGGCGCTTCGGCATTGAGCGTGGCGCTATAGCGACCATCTCCGCGACCAGAGGGCACCAGATGCCAGCTGCTATTGGCACTGGCTTCTGAGGCCATATCGATCGACACCATGGCATCGTTAACCGGCTTGAACTGTGCATCGAGGATTTCTGCCTCGATGGGTATGGCTGACTGATCATCAAACACACGCTGGGGGATGCGCAGTGATATTTGCTGAGGCGCTCCGGCTGCCAGGCCATGCAGCAACTGTCGCCAGAACAGGCCATGACGACCGTCATCGTGGGACAAGCGCATTTGCCAATGCCAAGTGCTGGCAGTGCCCAACAGCCAACTGCTGCCGCGCCCGTAACGCTGAGTCACCAGCAAGGGCTGCGCCACACCATTGGCCAGCGCCTCCAGCAGTACTGTCGCGCCCGGCCGCAATGCGCCCAGCGACTGCACATCGGTGAGCAGCGGCAAACCGTTCCAACGCGCCGGTGTATCGGCTGCGCTGGCGCCCAACTGCAGCAACGGCGACTCAAGACCATAGACAGTGGGGCGGGCCCGAACGTTGCGGGCCACAAACGTAGGCGGCGCAGACACTGGCAGCGCTGCAGGCAAGACTTGCGCAACCGGTGCACGACCCCAACCGCCATCGCCCAAGCCATCGCGCGCACCCAACATCAACAAGCCACCGCCACGGCGATCAACAAAATCACGCAAGGCCGCATGCTGCACATCGTTGAGCGTGGCCGCATCCAGACTGCCTATTACCACCGCGTCGTAGGCAAACAGACTGGCCGCATCAGCCGGAAAGCCGCTCACCAGTTCTTCGGGTGAGCCCACACCCTGGCGGTACCAGCGATTGGGCGTGGCGCGCACCATGCTGACCAAACGCAGACCAGCATCACCTTCCATTGCACGCCGGATGAACTTGTATTCCCAGCGCGGCTCACCCTCGACATACAACACACTGTGACGACGGGCGCTGACATCGACCACTGCGCTGCGCGTGTTGTTGGCAACGTTGCTCTCGCCCGGCAGCGCATCGACCTCAAAGCGCAGATCGTGCAGGCCCGCCGTAGCCAATGGCACATCGACCGTCGTAGTGGTAAGTCCTGCACCGGGTCGCAGCGCCACATCCACAGCGGCACGCAATTGCCCGCCGTCATACACACGCAATCGAGCGTTGCGCTGGTCCTGATGGGCAACCGACACCTGTGCCCGCAGCGTGTCACCGACTGCGGCGTCCTCGTCGACAGTGACCTGTGCCAGTTCCAGATCATTGCTGGCGGCCAACGGTCCCACCCCCACGGTGTGCACGGGAATACCGGCAGCAGCGATGGCGCGTAGCGCTTCTTCATCCAAACTATCGCCATTTTCGGCGCCATCACTGACCAGTACTACGGCAGCCAAAGGCACGCTGCCAGCGCTTTGCAACACCTCGCGCAACGCCGTACCGATTCGCGTCACTGGTGCAGACTGCGCAGCGGCAGTCGCATCGATGGGGCGCGCATGATCGGTGAACTCGTAGCGCCGGAGGCTGGCGCTGCGCTGCACGGCCGGTAGTACTGCGACCTGCAGCGCATCCAATGCTGCATCACGGCGCGGCTTAGCACCGCCGGTCATGCTGGGTGAGGCATCGACCAGTAACGCCACCACATTGCCCTGGTCGCGGATGTGCTGCACGCGCAGGACCGGCCGCCACAGCGCCAGCAACAGCACGGCAAGAAAAGACAGTTGCAATGCAGCCAAGACGCCGCAACGCCACAGGCCAAGGTGCCGTTGTCGCCACAACGTCCAGCACACAAGCACCAGTGCGACAGCCATCGCGGCCCACATCCACAGCAACGGCCATCCGCGCGCCAGCGATAACTCGCCGGTGCGGAAGGCCATCGGGGAATGTTCCAGCAACAGCTCGAACACGGCAGCTTCCTTAATGAGACATTGCGTACAGGATGTAATTGATCGCGAACCGATAAGCCAGCGCTGTGAGCGGTTGCGGGTAATAAGGCTCATCAGCCAGTTCCCATGCATCGCCCAGATCCATGTTGTGGTTGATGGCCACCATCAAGCGCCCCTGGTCATCGAACACACCACGCCAGTGCGGCGTCTGGCCGTCCTGCTCGTAGGTCACGCCACGACTCAGTGCCGCGATGCCGGGGATCTGGACACGTTGATCCAAGTCGTAGAGCACATGAAACACTTCATGAGCCGAATCGATATCGACGACAGGCCGCTCTGGAAACACGCGGCGCAAGGACTCCATGAACACTTCCCACTCGCGGCTGCCGTGGAAGTCGTCGACCATTAAAAAGCCGCCGCGTAGCAGGTATTGGCGCAGCGCCGCGGCATCGGCATCGGACAGTTCCCAATGCCCAACCTCGACTGCATACAAAAAGGGATAGTCGAACAACTCGGTATCGACGGGCCGCAGGCCAATGCTGTCAGGCGCCGCCAGCAAACGCGTCAGGCGTGAAACACCTTGCATCAGGTGCTGCTCTGCTTCGGGTGCATCGGTGAGCCAACTGCCGCCACGACGACGACCAAAGCCACCCCCGGCGTCGGCATAGGCCAAACGCACAAGCTGGAACTCTGGATCGCGCCCTGGAGACTGCCCGGCGGGCAGCGGCGCCACGAGCAAGGCCAACAGCAGTGCCAAACAGGGCGTAGATCGTTGAAAAATCCATGATCTGCGCATTGCAGGATGCCGGCTACTTGGCGAACAGTCGGGATGGGTCGCGAAACGCTTTGAACTCGAGCGCATTACCCGATGGGTCGAAGAAGAACAGCGTCGCCTGTTCGCCCACCTGTCCAGCAAACCGGATGCCCGGTGCCAACTCGAAGCGCTGACCCGCCGCCACCAAACGATCGGCCAGCGCATGCCACTGGTCCCAACCCAGCACTACGCCAAAATGCGGTACCGGCACGTCGTGACCATCAACCGCATTGAATACATCCGGAGCGTGCGGCTTGCGCGACGGGTCCAGGTGCACCACCAGCTGGTGGCCGAAGAAATCAAAATCAACCCAGATATCGCTGCTGCGCCCTTCGGGGCAACCCATGCGCTGGCCATAGAAGGCGCGCGCGATGGCGATGTCGTGGACGGGAATGGCGAGATGGAAAGGTTGCAGGCTCATGGCCGCAGTCTAAGCCACGGCCGGCCCGCAATGCGCCTGTGCTGCTTAGCGCGGTGGTGTAGCGCCGGGCAACGCCGCACCCGCCAACAGCTGGATGCCGCGCAAGCGCATACGTTGCAAGGTCGCCTCGGTGGGCCGACCGACGGCTTGCAGCAGCGGTCGCCACACATCCGGGCGATTTTCCCAACGCGGTCGGACCCAACCGGGGTATTGCTCGCACAACTGGTCGATCTCGTGCAAACCCAGCGCTGCCACCTGCGAGAGACACTCGGCGGTCATGCCCAGTGCCAAACGCGCCATGGACGGTTCGGATCGCGCCAGATGCCAGCCATAGACCAGCACCCGCCGCGCAAAACCCGCTGGCAGCGGTAGTGGCGCGTCGGCTGACACACGCTGTGCTTCAGGGCTGTGCGGCACACGCAAACGTCGCCAACGCTGTTCATCGGCGAAACCGGCATCAACCAATAGAAACGGACAGGTGGCCATGAGTTGGCGCGACGGCAGCACCAGGCTGCGCCACAGCGGCGCCAATTCTTTGATGACCGCAGAGCGGTAATCGTTGGCGGCGGCCAGATCGCACAGCAGGTCTATGCAATGGCGGTTGATCTCTACCAGCGGCTCGAGCACCGCCGGTGGCAACCAGCCGCTGATGGATTCGGTGGCGGGTGCGGCACGCAAGGCTTGTCTGGATGGCATGTCATTACTCCCTATTTACGCAACATAATCCACGCAAAGAGACATTCGGCACAGCGGCAAATCTGGGATATATTTCCCAAAAAGACAAGTTCTCAACACGTCACTCTTCTGCCAAGGAGGCCCCATGAGAGTTTCAGACGCCCGCTACAGCCGTGATCGCTTGCGCTTTGACCTTGCCCTGCGCCTTATTCAACACGAAGCCCGCACCAGCACCATTCGCGTCTGGACCGGGCTCAGCGATGACCGCATTCGCAAGCTCTACCGCTCTTATCTTGTCGAAGGTGACGGCAGCAATCTGGCGCGCCACCGCGGCAAATCCCCGCAGCAAACAGCGTTCTTCACACGCACGCCTGCCATGCGCGAGGAAAGCTCGCTGTTGGCCAGCGTCTGTTATCTGCTGGGTGTCATGCCGGCGGGCAAAGTGGCCGATGCGCAGCGCACGCTGCCCGGCGTGCAGCGCGGCACAGCGCTGTGTGAGGCCTTCGAAAACTACCGCGACCTGGTTCAGGCACCGCGCATCAGCTTCGAGCACGCGGTGTTTCTGGTCACGGCACTGGCGCGCAGCGACGAAATCCACGCCACCCTGTGCCGCGACTGCAACGCCCTGATCGTGGTCGACCGCTATTGCCTGCCTACCCGCCGCTGCAGCGCCTGCGAGGCCGGCGCACAAGGTCGACTGTTCATGTAGGGTTGGGGTTGCCGGTTGCTATCATCAGCGCATGACGCAACCGGCCAACTTCTACGCAGGTGACTATCTCGACCGCCGTGCCGAAGAGCGCTCGGTAGACAGCTGGCTACAGGCCGCCCACGCCGACCCGGCCACTCGCTTTATCGTCATGCACGGCACAGCTGCCTTGGTCCAAGCGCCAGCTGCCATTGCCTTTCTAAGCCACGACGACCCACGCGTGCTGGCAGCCACTCCCGAACAGCAAGTGCTGCTGGGCTGGTTTGAGGGCGCGCGCTGTGTGCTGATCGAGTTCGATACAACGCTGGCACCCGAAGCCTTATTGCCAGCCGGTGCCGCGCAGCAGTTATCCGAACTGCGGCCGCTGGCCTGCGAACTGCCTCCTGCCCAAGCCGGTCTGCTGGCCTATGCGCGGGCGCTGTCGATCTGGCGCAGCACCCATCGCTACTGCGGCCGCTGCGGCGGACCCTTGCTGGCCACACGCGCAGGTCATGTCCGCGCCTGCCGCAATTGCAGCCACGAGAGTTTCCCGCGCATCGATCCAGCCATCATTGTGTTGGTACGCAATCAGGGTCGTGCACTGTTGGGCCGCCAGCCCAGCTGGCCAGCCGGTCGCTATTCCACGATCGCGGGGTTTGTCGAACCGGGCGAATCACTCGAAGACGCCGTGCGCCGCGAAGTGCTTGAGGAAACTGGAGTACGCGTTGGCGCCGTGCACTATCACTCTTCACAGCCTTGGCCATTTCCGGCAGCGCTAATGCTTGGATTCATCGCCGATGGCGAGGGCGATGTTGCTCCCAATGACAGCGAACTCGAAGACGCTCGTTGGTTCAGCGCCGCGCAGGTGCATGCCGGAGAGATACTGCTGCCGCCGGTCGAGTCGATCTCGCGACGTCTCATTGAACATTGGCTAAGTGGCAGCTGATGCGCAGCGCTCGATTGCCCGCCGCCTTGCGCCTGTTGCTGTGCAGCAGTCTGTTGCTAGCACCTATGGCAGCACAGGCCGCTGTACGAGTGGACATCGAAGGCATCGAAGGCGAAGCGCGCCGCAATGTCGATGCGTTTTTGAGCGTCGAGCGCTACAAGGCCCGCGACGATCTGGATGCTGACACCATCGCCCGGCTGTACAACCGCATCACCGATGAAGTACGCGCAGCCCTCAAGCCGCTGGGCTGGTATGAGCCCACTGTCGAGGCCAGTTACGAAGCACAGGGCAGCAACAGCTGGCGCTTTCGTATTGTCATCAACACCGGCAAGCCGGTGCTCATCGAGGTGGCGCAAGTGCGCGTCGAAGGCGACGGAGCCGACGATCCGGTGTTTACCAATGCGCTGGCGGCGCGGATGCTACAACCCGGACAGCAGCTCAACCACGGCAACTATGAGCAAGCAAAGGGCGACCTGCTGCGCAATGCCGAGGCCAATGGATATTTTGATGCCGTGCTACTGCGCAACGAAATGCGCGTGGATACCACCAAACACAGCGCTGAAGTTCAGCTGCAACTCAAGACCGGGCCCCGCTACAAATTCGGCAAGCTGGCTATCGACCAGTCGGTGATACGCCCAGAGCTGATGCAGCGCTTTGTACGGTTTCACGAAGGTGAGCCCTATACCAGCAACCAGCTGCTGCGCACGCTGTTCGCACTGGACGACAGCCTGTATTTTTCAACTGTTGAAGTGCTGCCCCTGCTGCAAGAGCGCGACACCCAGGCACTGACTGTGCCGGTACGCATCGAAACCAAAAAGGGTCGCCGACAGTTTCAGCTCGGCGGTGGCTATGGCAACGACACGGGACCTCGCGGCACGTTTATCTGGTCTGACCCGCGTATTAACGATCGAGGTCATCGACTGCGCGTCGAGCTCAAGGCCTCGACCATCACGCAAAGTTTCGACGCGCGCTATGACATCCCCATTGGCGACCCGGCCACCGAGCGCATGTCCGTGCAACTTACACAGCGCAACGAAACCAGTGGCGACTTGCGGACGCAGGAGTTGTCGCTCAAGCCCTCCATCACACGCCTCACTGGCACGTGGCAGCGCGTGTTGTCGGTTGCAGCCACACACACACGCACCGACAGCGGTGGGAACCGGCAGACCGGCAACCTGCTGGTGCCGGGAATCAGCTTCGCGTCAGTACCCGAGGGCTATCTGGGGGAAGCGCTGTTCAGCCGCGGCTTCTATGCGGATCTGATCGGCGCCGCGCATGTGCTGGGCTCCGACTCGGATTTCCTGCGCTTGCATGTGCAGACCGAGCGCGTGTTCGATTTGCGGCCGCAATGGCATCTGCTGCTGCGCGGGGAATTCGGCACCAGTTGGGCGCGCGACTTCAATTCACTGCCCGGCATTTATCGCTTCTTTGCTGGCGGTGATCGCAGCGTACGCGGCTTTGGCTACAACACGCTGTCGCCCACCCAGATGGTTACCGACGCTAACGGCACCACGCAGGAACTGGCGGTCGGTGGCCGGCATTTGCTGGCAGGCTCTATAGAAGTTGTGCGCGACCTGCCGCGTAACTTGGCAGTGGCGGCGTTCTTTGATGGCGGCAATGCTTTTAACCATTTCGGTGATCCGCTGGCTTATGCCGCCGGTATCGGTGTCAGATATCGATTGCCGGTAGTGTCCATCGGTATCGATGTCGCGCAACCGCTATCGCAATCCGGCAGCCCGCGTTTCAACATCAACATCTCGCCCAAGCTATGACGCTGCGCCGCCGCATTCTGCTGCTAATCGTCGTGCCACTGGTACTAGCACCATGGGCACTGCTGCTGTGGATTGCCACCACTGAACGCGGGTTGCAGTGGACCGCCGCACATCTGGGCAGGCTGGGCAGAACGACGCTGCGCATAGAAGACGTCAGCGGGACGCTGGCGCAAGGCTTTCATTTGGGAAGCTTCGACTTGCAGCACCCACGCGTGCACTTGCACCTCAAAGGCGTCGACGGCAAGTTGGAGCTGCTGCCCCTGCTGTGGCAGACCATCAGCGCACCGCAGCTACACATCGCTGATGCGCTGGTCGATGTGCGTCCCAATCCAAATCCCAATGCACAGTGGGATCCACACTTTCTGCCGCGGCTGCTGAAGATCCGTAGCGAGCAAGTCGACATCGATAAAGCTGTTGTGCTCATCGTCGACAAGCTGCACATCGATGTCAGCGCCTTGCATGCAGCTGCCGGTGTGTATCACAAGCAAGTGCGCATCTTTCACTCGACGCTCGACTTGCCAACCGCGCAACTGCATCTGCAAGCAGACGGGCGAGTGCTTGCCGATCGCCCCATTGGTTATCAAGGCCAAGTTAGCGCCCAATGGAGCCCGGCTCGACAGCCCGTTTGGGATCTCACCACGCGTTTTGAAGGCTCGCTGGAAAAGCTTGCGCTGCAGATCGCAACCAGCGCGCCCTTCCACTCGCAGATCAGCGGCGCTGTGGTGGACGTCACCAAAACTTGGCAGTTCACTGGCAACGCTGATGTTGCCGACTTTGATCTGGCGCGCTTTGGCGCAGGCAGTCTGCTGGGTTTGTTGCAGGGCAAGCTCGACATCAGCGCCTCGGCAGCAGCACTGACTGCGCGCGGCACGGCGCAGTCCAATGCCATAAAGGTCGGCCTGTTCAATGTGGACTTCGACGGCACCTGGGCGCATCGGGATCTAGCCGTTCGCAAATTGGAACTGGTGCACCAGTCCACACAGGCCACCGCACGGGCTCAAGGCGTAGTGCATGTGCCGGTCGGGCAGCGCATGGAGTTTGTACTCAACGGCGACTGGCAGCAGCTGCGGCTGCCGCTGCAGCCCGGCGGCGCGCTGCTGCGCAGCACTGGTGGTCGCTTTAGTTTGGAAGGCAGCAACCCTTGGCGCGTACAGGTAGACGGCGACCTGTTAGTCAAAGGTCTGCAGAGTGTGCAGACTCGCGCCACCGGTCTGCTGGAACCGCAGGGCTTCACGCTGCAACAAGGCCACATTGACGGCTATGGTGGTACTGCGCAGTTGCAGGGTCGTGTGATCTGGTCCGGACAGCGCAGTTGGGCGGTGACTGGCAACGTTCAAAATATGGATCTGGGCCAGTGGCGCGCCGATCTGCCGGGCCGTATCGGTTTTGGCTTTGCCGCCAGCAGTCCCCAGTTGTCGGCCACAGCGGATCTTGACCTGCGCGTTGCCACTCTGCATGGCAGTGTCCGCGGCGCCGCGACTCGTGGCGGCGGGCGTGTCGTGCGACAGGGCGAGGACTGGCGCTTTGAAGGCGTTGAGTTGCAGTTAGGCACAACACACCTGGCGGCACAGGGGCGCCTTGGCAGTCACCGCGATCTGCAATTGCGACTAGAAGCACCAGACTTGAGTTTGCTTGATCCGCAGGCAGAGGGTCGCTTGGTGGCTCGCGGCATGATCGGCGGTAGTGCCAGCGAACCGGTACTCACCCTGCGCGCACAGGGTGCCAATTTTGCGCTGGGTAACCGCACGCTTCGGCGCCTGGATGCAGACATAGACATCGACCTGCACGGCGCAGGTGAGCTGCGCGGCCGGATCAAGCTCGATGATTTGCTGGTCGGCGGTCGTCGCTTTGCGTTGGTACAAGCCGACATTGAGGGCACGTCAGCAGACAACAGCGGCTTCGTCACCGTCGATGCCGATGGCCTGAAGCTCTTGGGTGGTTTGCGCGGCAGTTGGCATGACGGCCGCTGGCAAGGCCAAATACGCCAACTGGATCTGGGTGATGGTGGCGAACTCAAGCTGGCCCTGGCATCACCAACGACACTCTCGGCAACAGCAGCGGAGGTACAGGTGGAGAGCCTGTGCGTGACCGGAAACGGACAGGCACGGCTGTGCGGTCAGTACCACCTGGCCCAAGGAGCTTGGCAAGCGCAACTCGAAGCGCAACGTCTGCCCCTGAGCACACTGACAGCGGGCTTGTCCCAAAATATCGACTATGAGGGGCGCATCGATTTGATGGCCAGTGCCTCCGGTCATGCCGGTGCTGCGGCGGTCGGCAGTGTGCATGCAACGTTGTCTGATGCAGGTTTGCGCCACCGCTTCGGCAATGGTCGTGAAGAGCGCTATGCGCTGGGCAACGGTGAAGTAGACGGCAACGCCACCGCTGACGCGTTCACGCTACGTGTGGGACTTGACGCGGGCAAGGCCGGCAACATCAACGGACGACTGACTGGCCAACGTAGTGCAGCCGATTTTCTATCGCATCCGATTCAAGGCGAGTTGTCATTAGAGACCGATGGTCTAGGTTTGATCGCCATGTATTCGGGCGACGTGGATCGATCCAGCGGCCGCATGAGCACCCGGCTTACGGCCAGCGGCACACTGGCTGAGCCGGATTTGCAAGGCGAGTTGCATTTGCGCGATGTGGAATTGGATGTATATCGCGTGAACTTTGCGCTGCGCAAACTCAATCTGGATGCGCAGCTGATCGGCGACAGGCTGCAGTTTGACGGCAGCGCCAATGCCGGTGATGGCTCAGCACGCGTCAACGGCCAACTGCAATGGCGTGATCGCAAGCCGCAGGGGTCGCTGCATTTTGAGGGCACCGATCTGCGCGTGGTCAACATACCCGAAGCCCGAGTGCACGCCTCACCCAAGATCGATCTGCGCATTGAAGGCCAGCGCATCGACATCAACGGTGAAGTGCGCATTCCGTATGGTGTGCTGGAACCTGCCAACATCACCAATGCCATCACCGCATCCAACGATGAAGTGCTGGTAGGTGCGCCGGCCAAAGAGCGCAGCCAACAGTGGCAAGTCAACAGTGACCTAACCTTGATCTTGGGTGACAAGGTCAGCATCGACACGCTGGGTCTCAAAGGCCGCTTAACCGGCACGCTGCGAGTGCAAAGCGATGGCGCGCAAAACACCCGCGGCAGCGGTGAGCTCAACGTGGCCGAGGGCAAATACGCCGCCTTCGGGCGCAATCTGGACATCGCGCGAGGCCGCCTGGTGTTCAACAACGCGCTGGTCAACGATCCCGGCATCGACCTGCGCGCACAGAAGGTCTATCCGGACATCACCGCTGGTGTAAATGTTCGCGGCAGCTTGCGTGCGCCACGCATGACCTTCTTCTCGGAGCCGTCCATTCCGCAGTCGCAGATTGCCTCGCTGATCCTGGCCGGCGGTTCACTTGAGACTGTTCAGGGCAGCGCACGCGGCGGCGCGGCGCGCAACGAGATGTTGGCTCAGGGCGGTGCCATTCTGGCGCAGCAACTGGGCAATCGCGTTGGCATCGAAGACGTGGGCATTGAATCAACTCTTTCCAATGACACGTCGTTGGTGCTGGGCAAGTACCTCTCACCACGCCTGTATGTGAGCTATGGCATCAGCCTTGCCGAGGCTATCAACACCGTAAAGCTGCGCTACACCATCGGCGATCGATGGACGCTCAAGACCGAGTCGGGCAAAGCCAAGAGCGCTGACATGGTCTACACCATTCTCAAGTAGCCGCCTTGCGGCCGCCCTGTGCGCCGCGCAGTATTGGCTCATGGGTTACATCAAACACACCAGTCGCATTTTGGTAGCAGCAGCGCTATGGGGCGCGCTTGCCGCATCCGCCGCAGTGGCGGCACAACCTGCTCCCGCCAAACCGCAGGCGCAGCCCTTTGGGCCGCCGCTGTTACCACCGACCTGGCGGGCACCGGCAGCACAGCAGGGCTTCAAAGCGCCAGCATTTAGCGCCGAGTACCTGCAACAGCTAGCGCAACTGCCCGACTGGAACGGCTCGTGGTTCATGATCGGCGGCTATCT
>CANFSB010000018.1 GCA_947449495.1 Pseudomonadota bacterium | reverse complement strand
GGCCAAGTCGCTTGGAGTTGCGGCGCGCCGCTGCATCGTTTGCGTGGCGGCACCAGTGCGGCCACCGGCCTGCGCACCGTGCTCGAAATTCATTCGATCATCGCCACCGTTGGGCGCACGGCCAATCCGGGCAACATCTACTCCGATTACGTGCCGCCGCTCAACAACCAAACCTTGTTTCGCCGCGATGGTCATCTGTGTCTGTACTGTGCGCAGCGGTTTCCCGAAGCGCAGTTGTCGCGCGACCATGTGCGGCCCTTGAGCAAGGGCGGCGCAGATCACTGGAACAATGTCGTCACCGCATGCCGTCGTTGCAACAACACCAAGGCATGGCGTACTCCCGAGCAGGCGCATATGCAGCTGGTCGCAGTGCCTTTCACGCCCACCTATGCCGAGTACATTTATCTCAAGGGTCGCCGCGTCATGAGCGACCAAATGGCCTTCCTGCTGGCCCATTTCCCGCGTAGCAGTCCGCTGCACGAGCGTATCCGCAACGGCCACGGCTGACGCGTGGTTCATCTGATCGATGCGTCGGTGTACGTGTTCCGTGCGTACTACTCGATGCCGCCCGACATGCAGGATGCCGACGGTAATCCGGTGCATGCGCTGTATGGCTTTGCGCGCTTTCTGGGGGACCTGCTCGAAAAGGCGCGGCCCGAGTATGTGGCCGTGGCCTTTGATGCCAGCTTGTCCACCTCGTTTCGCAATCGTATTTATCCAGCCTATAAAGCCAACCGCGAACCGGCGCCGCCGGATCTGGCCTTGCAGTTCGCGCGCTGCCGGCAGTTGTGCGCGCATCTGGGCTTGGCGGCGTTCGACAGCACCGAATATGAAGCCGACGACATCATCGGCACCTTGGTCCACAAGCTGCGCGAGGAGGGACTGCGCAGCACTGTGGTCACGCGTGACAAAGATCTGGCGCAGTTGCTGCGGCCCGGCGATGTGTACTGGGATTGGGCGGGCAGTGTCCGCTACCACTATCACGAGATTGCCGAGCGCTTTGGCGTCGCGCCAGAGCGTTATGCCGACTATCTGGCGCTGACTGGTGATGCGGTCGACAACATCCCCGGTGTGCCGGGCGTGGGCCCCAAGACAGCCACCGTACTGATGCAAACCTTCACCTCGCTGGATCACCTGTATGACAGCTTGGACCGCATCGCCGATCTGAAGCTGCGTGGTGCCGCGCAGTTGGGTGACCGTCTGGCGCGGCATCGCGCCGATGCGTATCTGGCCCAGCAACTCACCCGCATCTACTGCACCATGCCCTTGGATGTCGATCGCCATGCCTTGCGCAGGCGGGCGCCGGATCGTGTAGCGCTGACACAGTTCTATGACCAGCAGGGCTTTGGTTCGATGCTGCGTCAGCAGGCCGAGCGGCTGATATCGGCGCACAGCACGGGCTAGGATAGGCGCATCGACCAGACGCCGGCGCGGTGATCCCATGACTACAAAGCAACTCGAATCGTCCTTGCAGGAAGCGCGACTGTTCGCGCCGCCGGCTGGTTTTGCTGCTGCAGCGCATCCGGATGCAGCAGGTCTTGCCGCACTGCACGCCGCTGCAGCGCACGATCACGTGGGCTTCTGGGCGGATCAAGCGCGCAGCGCACTGCACTGGCACACGCCGTTCACGCAGACACTGGATGATTCAGCGGCACCCAATTACCGCTGGTTTGCCGATGGCACGCTTAATGTCTCGGTGAACTGTCTCGATGTGCATCTGGCAGAACACGGCAACAAGACCGCCATCATCGCCGAGTCCGAAGCCGGCATCACGCGCACGCTCAGTTACCGTCAGGTGCATGCCGAGGTGTGCCGTGCAGCCAATGCGATGCGTCGCCTCGGTGTGCGCAGCGGTGATCGCGTCGTCATCTATATGCCCATGGTCCCCGAAGCGGTCATTGCCATGCAGGCTTGCGCGCGCATTGGCGCAGTGCACTCTGTCGTGTTTGGCGGCTTCTCGGCCGTATCGCTGCGCGAGCGTATCGAGGATGCCGGTGCGCGATTGCTGATCACTGCCGATGGTGGTCAGCGTGGCGGCAACATAGTCGAGCTCAAAGCGGCAGCGGATAAAGCCTTGGCGGAAGGTGCGGCTAGCATCGAGCAAGTAATCGTGCTGCGCCAGACCGGTCACGACATCCCCATGACTGCCGGCCGGGACCAGTGGTGGCATGAACTGCTGGCCGCCGAGTCGCCGGTCTGTGAGCCCGAATGGGTTGAGGCGGAGCATCCGCTGTTTCTGCTCTATACCTCGGGCTCTACCGGCAAGCCCAAGGGCATCCAACATTCCAGCGCAGGCTATTTGCTCGGCGCCAAGCTGTCGACGCAGTGGGTGTTCGATCTCAAGCCTCAAGATGTGTTCTGGTGTACCGCAGATGTCGGCTGGATCACCGGCCATAGCTATGTGGCCTATGGTCCGCTGGCTAACGCAGGCACCTTGGTCATCTATGAGGGTGGTCCGGTCTACCCCGATGCCGGGCGCTTCTGGCGCATCATCGAACAGCATCGTGTGACGATCTTCTACACCTCACCCACTGCACTGCGCGCATTGATGAAGTTGGGTGATCACATTCCTGCACAGTACGACCTGTCGTCGCTGCGCCTGTTGGGTAGTGTGGGTGAGCCGATCAATCCAGAAGCGTGGATGTGGTACCACACCGTCATCGGCGGCGGGCGGTGCCCCATCGTCGATACGTGGTGGCAGACCGAGACCGGTGCCATCCTGCTGGCGCCGGTGCCTGGTGTCACCACCACCAAGCCCGGTTCATGCACGGTGCCACTGCCGGGCATTGCTGCCGATATCGTCGATGAGGATGGCAACAGCGTGACCCAAGCCGACACTGGCGGTTCACTGGTGGTGCGCAAGCCCTGGCCTTCCATGTTGCGCACCATCTGGAACGACAACGCACGCTACATTGATACCTATTGGTCACGCTTTCAGAATCGCTTCTATGTCGCTGGCGACGGTGCACACCGCGATGCCGAGGGTTACTTCTGGATCCTGGGTCGCCTGGACGATGTGCTGAAGATCTCCGGCCACCGTTTGGGCACGATGGAAATCGAATCCGCATTGGTGGCGCATCCGCGTGTGGCAGAGGCTGCCGTAGTGGGTCGTCCGCATGACATCAAGGGTGAAGCTGCGGTGGCCTTTGTGGTGTGCCGTGGCGACAGACCCACCGGCGACACGCGCGCGCTAGTCGAAGAACTGCGCAAGTGGGTGGGCGAGCAGTTGGGCGCCATTGCCAAGCCCGATGAGATCCGCTTTGCAGACAACCTGCCTAAAACCCGCTCTGGCAAGATCATGCGAAGACTGCTGCGCACCATCGCGCGCGGCGAGCCCATCACCCAAGACATCTCTACTCTAGAAAACCCTGCCATCGTTGAGCAGTTACGCGGGGACGGCGCATGAAGTCTTTTGCACAGTCGCTCTATGTACAGGTGCTGGTGGCTATCGTCATCGGCGTGCTCATCGGCCACTACGCGCCGGCGTTTGGCGTAGAGCTCAAGCCGCTGGGTGATGCCTTCATCAAGCTGGTCAAGATGATCATCACCCCGGTGATCTTCTGCACCGTCGTGCTGGGCATTGCCGGTATGGAAGACCTGCGCAGCGTGGGTCGCACTGGTCTTTATGCACTGGGCTACTTTGAGGCGGTCACCACGCTGGCGCTGGTGCTCGGCCTGGTTGTGGTCAATGTGCTCAAACCCGGCTTGGGTATGCATGTCGATGTGCACACACTCGATGTCGGGCGCATCAGCCAATACGCCGACAAGGCCCAGCATCAGGGTGTGATCGGCTTTCTGATGGACATCATCCCCACCACCTTGGTGGATGCCTTTGCACGCGGCGAAGTGCTGCAAGTGTTGCTGGTGGCGGTGCTGTTTGGCTTTGCACTGCATCTGGCGGCGGCGCGCGCGGCAGTCCTGCGCGAAGCCATCGAAGGCCTGTCGCAGGTGGTGTTCGGCATAGTCGGGTTCATCATGCGCTTGGCACCGCTGGGTGCCTTGGGCGCTATGGCTTACACCATCGGCTCGCAGGGTCTGGCCGCCTTGGTTCCACTGGCGGCTTTGATGGCCTGCTTCTATCTCACCTGCATAGTATTCGTCGTGGTGGTGCTGGGCAGCATTGCGCGGCTGCATGGCATTCGCATCTTTGGTCTGCTGCGCTACATCAAAGACGAGCTGCTTATCGTGCTTGGTACGTCCTCATCCGAGACAGCGCTGCCGCGCTTGCTCGACAAGCTCGAACGACTGGGTTGTCGCCGATCGGTGGTGGGGCTGGTGGTGCCTGCCGGTTACTCGTTCAACCTCGATGGCACCTGTATTTACCTGACGATGGCTGCGGTGTTTCTGGCGCAGGCGACCGATACCACCATGACCCTGAGCCAACAGATACTGATGTTGTTGGTGCTGCTGCTCACCTCCAAAGGTGCAGCAGGTGTGACTGGCAGTGGCTTTATCGTGCTGGCTGGCACCTTGGCTGCAGTCAATGGTCCGCCGGTAGCGGCATTGGCGCTGATTCTGGGCATCGATCGCTTCATGTCTGAAGCACGCGCACTGACCAACCTAACGGGCAATGCGCTGGCCACGCTGGTGGTGGCGCGCTGGACCGGGGCGTTGAACCCCGATCACAGCAGCGGCGTGTTCACCGGCGCTTCACCAAGCGCACGTTAAAGGCCACTTTAACTTCAGCGGCGATCCACTCGGTGGACTTCCACTCGCCCTGACCGACACCAAAGGCCAGTCGATCCAGACTGGCCGTGCCTTGCAACACGGCTTCGTCGCCCTCAGGTGTAAAGCGCATCTGCAGTGGCACGGGTACCGATACGCCGCGCAAGGTCAGTGAGCCTTCAGCGCGATAGCTGCCATCGGGTTGAGCGGTAAAAGCCGTTGCGTCATAGGTGGCTTGCGGGTGACCCGCCACATTAAACAGATCAACACCACCCAACTGCTCGTTGCGACCCGCATCGGCGGTGTCGGCACTGTTCATCTCGATGCGAACGGCCAGTCGACCCACCGGTATCGTGCCGGGTGTGAAATCCACATCGGCACTAAATGCCGTGAAGCGACCGGTGGTGGCCGCGCCGGATTGCGTGAACACAAACTCCAGCGTGCTGCGTGTGCGATCAGTAATCCAAACGCTGGCGGTGTTGGCACCGGCGTCAGTATTGGTCGTCACGCCCTGGGCGCTATCTGTTGCTGCAGTGCTGCCGGTCGCATCGCCGGGGAGCAAGCGCGCCAACCCCAGTGCACCTGCCACCACACACACCAGCATTACACTGATGCGCGCCGCGGTATTGCGCGGGAACGGCAGCATGCGTCGCACCACGTCATCACGCTTAATAAAGTGATGCACCAGCGCGCCAGCCACGTGCAGCAGCGCGAGCACGATCAACAGATCTGCAAGCACTTCGTGCGTGGCCTTGAGCAACACAAACAAGGTGTCGCTTGGGCTGACTAAATCCGGCAGAGCAGGGCCGATGCCAAACCAGCTGACTGGATAGTTCTTGGCCGAGGACATCAGCCAGCCGCTCAGCGGCAACAACACCAACAGCGCATACAAGCCGTGATGCGTCAGGCGCGCCAGCCACACTTCATAGGGCTTAAGGTTGTCCGGCAGTACCGGTGAATGGCCGCGGTTGTACTGCTTCCATGCAAGTCGCAACACCACCAGCAGCAAAATGCTGATACCCACTGACTTGTGGCGCGCCAGCGTGGCCAGCTTGCCCACGCCTGCCGGCAACTCCTCTGCTGCATCGGCCAGCAGAAACTGCGTGAGGATGGCCCATACCACCACCCAGTGCAGCAGCTGCGCTACCGCACCCCACCGCAGCGGTGTGTTCTTTAAGCTCACCGCTTGATCCCAAGCTCCGCAGCCAGCGCCGCAGTGTCATACACCTGGGTCAATGCCAGTTTCATGATGGCCGGATGTACGGACACGGCGCGGTTGCGAGCAGTATCGAACCAGTACGAGCCAGAGATCGAGTGGATGTTGCCGTCGAACACCAAGCCGACTACTTCGCCACGCGCATTGACCATCGAACTGCCCGAGTTGCCGCCGACGATGTCGTTGTTGCTCGACAGATTGAAGGGTGTATCCAGGTTCAGGCGATCGCGTGCTTTGAGCCAGCTATCGGGCAAGCGGAACGGATCGGCACCGGTGGCGCGTTCATAAGCGCGACGCAGCGGCGAGAACGGCGCCACGGCAGACCCGCTCTCGTTCCAGCCCTGCACTGTGCCCCAGTTCAGACGCAACGTGAACGTCGCATCCGGATACACCGCCGTGCCAAACGCTGCAAAGCGCGCTTTGGCAATGCGCTCCGACGCCGCTTCGATCGGTGATTCGACTTCATCTTCAAACTGTTTGCGCAGCGTGCGCGCCTGCGCATCGGTCAGGCGTGCGATGCGGATCAGCGGATCGGTAGAGGCCTCGATCGCTGCTGTGCCGCCGTCCCACAGCTGCTTGCGCACGGCTGCATCACCCAGTGTGGTTTTGTTCACCAGATCGTTGGCCAATGCTTCTGGCGAGATCTCTTTAAACAGATTCGCGGCCAGCGGATGATCCGGCCCGAGCAGCTCGCGCATGCGCATCAGGCCCAGCGACAGCGTCAGCTTTTCGCGCTCGGCATACACTGGCACCGGTGCGAACAGCCGTTGTTGCAACGGACCCAGCGCGCTATCGGTAAATTCACGCAGCCGTTCTTCGTTGGGCTTGCTGCGCTCGGCAGCCGCGCGCACCAGCGTGCGTGCATAGCGGAACAGGCTGGTGTTGAAGCCTGCACTGCCTTCGATATAGGTCAGCGGCAGTTGCAACTCCAGCCCACGCTGTTCGGCTTTGGCAATGGCAACCCAAGGGTCGTTAGCGCCACCTAGCTTGGCACGCTGCCGCAGCGCCGCTTCATCGCGGGACTTCTGCGCCATGAGTGTGCCATCAAGCAACGCATCGAGTTGCTTGCGACGCACCTTGATGCCGTTCTCAAGGCCCGTCAGCGGATCGGCCATGATGCGTGCCGTCTCGCCGCCGGCTTGCGCGGCTTGAATGTAACGGCCGCGCAGTTCAGCAGAGCGCAGCAGGCTGGCCGGCAGCGAGGCACGCAGTGCCTCGAGCTGTGCAACAGTCAGCTGTCGATCTGTCGAGCCCGGGTGTCCGGCCACAAACACCAGCTCGCCGGCCTTGGGGCCGTCCCAATTGATGGGCAGGAAGTGCTCTATTTTGGCTGGCTTGCCGTTCTCATAAGCACGCAGCAGCGTCATGTCCAAGCACCAGCGCGGATACTGGAAATTGTCCGGGTCACCACCAAACGCAGCGATCGCATCTTCGGGCGCAAACGCCAGCCGCACGTCGGTGTAGCGCTTGTACTTGTACAGAAAGTATTGCCCGCCCTGATATAGCGACACAGTCTCGCAGCGACGCGGATCTGCAGTGCCGGCAGCCTGCACGCAGGCCTGCTCCAGTTGTGTCAGCGTGCGCTTGCGAATCTCACCAGCGGTCTTGTCATCTTTGCCGGCTACTGCGGCGGCGATTTTGGCAGTGATGTCCTCACGGCCCATCAGCACGTCGGCCACCTGCGTGCTGCACTTGATCTCTTCGTCACGGCTGCGACTGACAAATCCATCGGCCAAGCGGTCCTGCCCTTGGCGAGAGTTCTCTGCCAGGCACCCAGCGGCGCAATGATGATTGGTGAGGATCAAACCCTCGGCGGACACGAAGCTGGCCGTGCAGCCCGACAGACGCACCACACTCTGGCGCAGATGTGCCAGCCACTGGTCGCTTAGTTCCACGCCGTGTTGCTGTTTGAGCTTGGCGTTGGGGAAGTCGTGAAAGGTCCACATGCCTTCATCTGCCAGTGCCGGGCGCACCAGTGCGCCCAACAACAACGACAGTGCGACAGCAAGCGCCAGCACGGCGCGACGAGTGCTAAACAGCTTTGACATGAGCAACCTCAACCAGCGTGTTGTTGGATGATTCCAGTCAGCGCGCGCACATGACGCTCGCTGTCATTGAGAGCGGGGATATAGCGCAAGGCAGTGCCACCGGCATGCTCGAACAGTTCGGCCGCCTCGACACCCATCTCATCGATGGTTTCCAGACAGTCAATGGCAAAGCCCGGGCAGGCCACATCCAGTTTGCGGATGCCGCGCTGCGCCAGTTCGCGCACCACCGTGTCGGTGTACGGACCGACCCAGCGCGCGGTGCCGACGCGTGACTGAAAGCTCACACTCCATTGGCCGTCTACCAGTCCCAAGCGTCTGGCGATGGCCGCTGCGGTATCGAGGCACTTGCGCTCGTAGGGGTCGCCGTCGCGCACATAGCTGGCCGGGATACCGTGGAAGGACAGCAGCAGATGCTCACCACCCGGGTTGGCAGCGCGCCACGCCAGAATGTCATCGGCCACGGCGGCGATGTAGCCGGCATCTACGTGGTAATCGGGGATCAGCCGCAACTCTGGCAGGAAGCGCCAATCGCGCAGCGCCTTGCCTACCTGATCAAAGGCCGCACCGGCCGTGCTGCCCGAGTATTGCGGGAACAGCGGCAACACCACGATGCGTTGTGCGCCACGCTCGCGCAGCGCAGCAAGCCCAGCGGCGACGCTGGGCGTGGAGTAGTGCATGCCCAGTTCGACCGCCACCGGCGCACCGTAGACCTCGGACAGATGCGACTGCAGTGCCTGCTGCAGCCGGCGCGAGATCACCAGCAGCGGTGAACCCTCGGCGGTGAACACGCGCCGGTATTTGGGCACTACGCGGATGGGCCGCAGCGGCAGGATGATGAAGTAGAGGATCCAGCACCAGATCGCGCGGCTGACTTCGATGGTGCGGCGGTCACGCAGCAATTGGCGCAGGAAATTGCGCACGGCCGGCGTGGTCAGTGCGTCGGGCGTGCCCGAGTTGACCAGCAAGATGCCCAGTGGGTAGGGCCCCTGCAAACGAAAATTGGGCGATGGCGAGTAAGTAGGCATGCGGTGCTGTCAGCCGAGGTGTTCGGCCAAAAAGGCCAGTGTGCGGGTGCGCGCCAGCGCAGCGCTGGCGGCATCGAAGCTGCCGCGATGATCACAGCTGAAGCCATGGTCCGCGTCATATAGATGATAGTCGACCGCCGGCTGCGCGGCGCGGATGCGCTCGATCGCCTCGGCCGGGATGGATTTGTCTTGCGTGCCGAAGTGGCACTGCACCGGCGCTTTCAGCGTCACGTCCAGGTTGGCCGCGATGCCCGTACCGTAATAGGCCACGGCTGCAGCCACCGGCTGCTGCGCGGCGGCCAGCCACGCCTGCGTGCCGCCCCAGCAATAACCGATTGCCGCTGCCCGGCCGGCATGCTTGACCACTGCCAGTGATGCAGCGACATCCAGCGTCACCTGCTCTTGCTTGAGTTGCAGCATCGTGCCGCGGCCACGGGTGATGTCATCGGGCGTGTAGCCCAGTTGCAGGTCTCGATCCACGCGGTCAAACAGGCAGGGCGCAATGGCCAGATAGCCCTCTGCGGCAAAGCTGTCGGCGACTGCACGGATATGCGCATTCACACCAAAGATCTCCTGCAACACCAGCACCGCGCCACGCACCGGGCCTTTGGGAGGTGCCAGCCAAGCTTCAAACTGGTGACCGTCGCGAGCCATCAAGCGGGTGTAGTCAGACATGTTCGCGGTGCTCACAGAATGTCGGGATTAAGGTGCCAGCAGGCCACGGTCAGCGCCGTGGCAAAGCTGACCCACAGCAGATAGGGCAACAACAGGGCGCTGGCCAGCCGGCTATAGGTGCCAAAACGCAGCAGCGTGAACCACAGCGCCACCCACAGCAGCGCGATCTCGATCACCGCCAGTGTGCCCAGTTGCCACACGAAGAACAGCCACGACCACAGACCGTTGAGTAGCAGTTGCACGACAAACAGCAGCAGCGCATCGGATGCGCCGGACACGCTGCCGGCGCTGCGCCACACCAACCAAGCCGCCACCGCCATCATCAAGTACAGCGTTGTCCATACCGGCCCGAACAACCACGCCGGTGGCGCCCACTCGGGCTTGATCAGGCCGGCATAAAAGGCCTGTGCACCGGCCGCTGCCACGCCGCCCGCAGCGGCGATAACGCCAACGATTGCCAGTGCAGCCAGCAACATCAGAATCTGGGCGGCCAGCGATTTGCCGCCCACCCGCATATGCGCGGCGGCCATCAGCGCGGTCCTGCAGCAGCCGCTTCGACGATAGCGGTGACACCCATGCCCCCTGCAGTACACACCGACAGCAGCACGCGACGCGAGCCGGGGTTGCGCGCCAGCAGCTGCGCTGCCGCGGCCAGAATCCGGGCACCGGTGGCCGCAAACGGATGGCCGATGGCGATGCTGCTGCCGTTGACGTTGAGCTTGGCGCGGTCGATAGCGCCCAGCGGCGCGTCGCGACCGAGCTGTTCGCGGCAGTACTGCGGCGACTCCCAAGCCTTGAGCGTGCACAGCACCTGTGCGGCGAACGCTTCGTGGATCTCGTAGAAGTCAAAATCCTGCAGCGTGAGCCCCGCATCGTGCAGCAGCTGCGATACCGCCAGCGCCGGCGCCATCAGCAGGCCTTCCTGGCCGCCGGCAAAATCCACCGCCCAGCTCTTGGCGTGAGTCAGGTGCGCCAGCACCGGCAGGCCGCGCGCGGCAGCCCAGTCCGGGTTGGCCAGCAGCACGGCAGCGGCGCCATCGGTCAGCGGCGTGCTGTTGCCGGCGGTCAGCGTGCCGGCCGGCGAGCGATCAAAGGCGGTCCGCAGCTTGGCCAGCTTGTCGACCGAGGTATCGGCGCGCACGTTGTTATCGCGTGCCAGACCGGCATACGGCACCACCAAGCTGTCGTGAAAGCCGGCAGCCCAGCTGGCGGCGGCGCGCACGTGGCTGGTCGCAGCCAGTTCGTCCTGTTCGGCGCGGCCGACCTGCCAGGTGCGCGCCATCAGTTCGGCGCTCTGGCCCATCGACAGACCCGTGCGCGGCTCGATCACACCCGGCAACTGGGGCTTGAAATGCCGCGGCCGCAGCGACAGGAAGGGCAGCAGCCGCTGCAGCAGGCTGCGAGCGCGGAAGCTGCGCAGCAAGATTTGCTGATAGCTGCGCGGATAGACCACCGGCGGGTCGCTGATGCTGTCGACACCGGCCGCGATGCCCGCGTCGATCTGACCCAGCGCGATTTTATTGGCTACCAGGATGGCCGCCTCGAGGCTGGTGCCGCAGGCGCGTTGCAGATCCAGCCCGGGTGTCTGCGGGTGCAAGCCCGACGACAGCACGCACTCGCGCACCAGGTTGAAGTCACGAGAGTGCTTGATTACAGCACCGCCGATGACATCGCCCAGTCGCGCGCCCTGCAGCCCATGGCGCTCTACCAGTGCCCGCAGCGTAGCGGTCAGCAGGTCCTGGTTGCTGGCGTCGGCATAGGCCCCGTGCGCTCGCGCAAAGGGAATGCGGGTGCCGCCCACGATGGCGACTTTCCTGACAGTGCTTCCGACCAGCATGTTCGCTCTCCAAGAGTGGCACCGCTAGGATGCCACGGCGCAGATTCCGCCACCAATAAACGGGTATGCTCGCGGCGCAATGGCTGCACACACCGACAGACAGTTCGAACGGCGCCTGTCCGCGCTGGTCAATGCCCGCGAGCGGCGTGTGCTGCTTGAGGGTCTCAAGGGCGTCGAAAAAGAAAGCCTGCGCGTGCGACCCGACGGCCATCTGGCTACCACGCCGCATCCCTACGAGCTCGGTTCAGCGCTCACCAACGAGCACATCACCACCGATTTCAGCGAATCGCTGATCGAACTGGTGACGCCCACCTTCCGCAACAACCCCGATCTGCTGCAATACCTCAACGATCTGCATCAGTTCGTGTACCGCCATCTGGGCGATGAGTTGCTGTGGGCCACCTCGATGCCCTGCGAGCTGTCCTCGGGCGACGAAGTGCCGGTGGCCCGCTACGGCGTGTCCAATATCGGGCTCATGAAGACTGCCTATCGCAACGGTCTGCGTCATCGCTATGGCGCCTTGATGCAGGCGATTTCCGGCGTGCACTTCAACTATTCCTTCCCGCAGCTGTTCTGGGAGGTCTATGCGCAGGTGCGCCACACCGCCGACAGCCGCGAGTTCCGCTCTGCCGGCTATTTCGATCTGCTGCGCAATTACCGCCGCCACGGCTGGCTGGTGCTGTACCTGTTCGGCGTGTCGCCGACGGTCAGCCGTTCATTCCTGGCCAGCGCCGGCCAGCAGCTGCCGCTGCTCGATGAGCACACCGCTTGGGAGCCCTACGGCACCACCCTGCGCATGAGCGACATCGGCTACCGCAATCGCAACCAGGCGGCCGTCGACATCTCGGTCAACAGCCTCGACGAATATGTGCGCGATTTGCGCCGGGCCACCGACACCCCGTTTCCCGAGTACGAAAAAATCGGCGTGCTGGTCGATGGCCAATATCGCCAGCTCACCAGCAACATCCTGCAGATCGAGAACGAGTACTACAGCTATATCCGCCCCAAGCGCGTGACGCGCTCTGGTGAGCGGCCCAGCACCGCGCTGCACCGTGCCGGTGTCGAATACGTCGAAGTGCGAGCGCTGGATGTCAGCGTGCTCGACCCGGTCGGCGTCAACCTCAACAAAATGCGCTTCCTCGAGGCCTTTCTGGCCATGTGCGTGCTGCGGGACAGCCCGCCGCAGAGCGTCGACGATCAGCACCAGCTCGATGACAACCACCTGCAGGTGGCGCGTCGCGGCCGCGAACCGGGCCTGATGCTGCAGCGCGATGGCCGCCCGCAGTCGCTGGTGCAATGGGGTACCGAGATCCTCGAGTCGATGCAGGGCCTGTGCGAGCTGCTGGACGAGGGCGATCCGGCCCGCCCCTACACCGTGGCCTTGAAGGTGCAGCGCGAGAAGCTGCAGGACGTCGATCGCACCCCTTCGGCGCGCCTGCTGGCCGAGTTGCGCCGAACTGGGGAGTCGTTCAATCAGCTCGCCGGCCGGGTCTCGGCCGAACACAAGGCGCATTTTCTGCAGCAGCACCCGCCCGACAACCTGCGCTTGGCCAACTTTCGCCGCGATGCCGACGAGTCTCTGGCCGAGCAGCGGCGTCTGGAGGCCACGCAGACTGGCAGCTTTGCCAATTACCTCGAACGTTACTTTGTAGATGGTTGAGTGATGCACCAGCACCGCGCAGCTCGCGGTCTGTGTTGCTCCAAAACCGTGCGACGCACCGCACCGCGCCCCATCGGGTGCTGCGATTGCGAGGGTTTGCAGCTAGGATGGCACTGGCACGGGAAGTGCAAATCATCCACCGTCCGGAAACCGTAGGCGGGAGTCACGAATGAAACTGGTCACAGCAATCATCAAGCCCTTCAAGCTCGACGATGTCCGCTCGGCGTTGTCCGAACTGGGCGTGTCGGGTATGACCGTTACCGAGGTCAAGGGTTTCGGCCGCCAGCGCGGTCACACAGAACTTTACCGGGGTGCCGAGTACGTGGTGGATTTTGTCCCCAAGACCCGCATCGAAGTCGCTGTCCGCAGCGATCTGGTCGATCAGGTGGTTGAGGCCATCCTCAAGGCCGCCAAGACTGGCAAGGTCGGCGACGGCAAGATCTTCATCACCGACATCGATCGTGTGATTCGCATCCGCACCGGCGAAACCGATAACGCTGCCCTGTAAGGCAGCGTCCCGCCGTTTGCGTTGAGGGCAAGCCCGGCTGTCAGCCGGGCAGGCCCAAGGTGCCGCTGCGCACCACCGCGTCCAGCACTGCGTGCTCGCGCAGCTCCTGCAGCACAGCGTCCAGACTCGATTCGATACCGGTCACTTCAACACTCAAGGTGTCGCCGTGCGAGGTTAGCACGCGTCCGCCTGCCGCCTGCACCACCGCCAGTACGCGATCGCGATCGCGTGGCTGCAGCCGCACCAGCACCAGTTCGCGCTCGATGTGCGCGCCGCCGGTCATATATTGCACACCCACCACATCGACCAGCTTGTTGAGCTGGCTGACGATCTGCTGCACCGTGGCGTCGGAGCCGGTGGTGACCAGTGTGATGCGCGAGACCGTTGGATCTGGCGTGGGGGCGACCGACAACGATTCGATGTTGTAGCCGCGGTTGGAAAACAGGCCGGCAACGCGGATGAGCGCGCCGGATTCGTTCTGGAGCAGGATGCCGATGATGTGCCGCATGGTGGGTGCAGGATAGCGAATCACACCACATCCGTGCAGGCTGGATTTTGGCGCGGCCAGCCTGAACTGTTACCCTTCTGCCACGATGAACGACACTGCCAAAATTGCTGTAGCGCCGCACCGCGGTCACCCCTTGTCCGGCACCACCATGACCGGCTCCCAGATGATCGTGCAGGTCATTGCCGATGAGGGCCTGACGGCCATTTTCGGCTATAGCGGCGGCGCCATCCTGCCCACCTACGATGCCGTGTTCCTCTACAACGCCGAGCGTGCCCGTCAGGGGCTGGCGCAGTTGCCGCTGATCGTGCCCGCCAACGAGCAGGGCGCAGGCTTCATGGCGGCAGGTTATTCGCGCTCCACCGGTCAGGTCGGCGTGGCGCTGGTCACCTCTGGTCCCGGTGCCACCAACATGGTCACGCCAGTCCGCGATTGCATGGCCGATTCAGTGCCGCTGGTGGTCATCTGCGGCCAGGTGCCGCGCAGTGCCATCGGTTCCGATGCGTTCCAAGAGGCGCCGGTCGCCGCCATCATGGGTTCGGTGGCCAAGCATGTGTTCCTGGTCACCGATCCCACCAAGATCGAGGCCACCATCCGCACCGCCTTCGAGCTGGCACGTTCCGGTCGTCCCGGTCCGGTGGTGATCGATGTGCCCAAAGACGTGCAGAACTGGACCGGTCAGTTTCAGGGTCAGGGCACGCTGCAACTGGGCATCTATCGCCAGCGCATGCAGGCGCTGGCCGACAACCGCTTGGCCGATGATCAGGCGCAGCTGTTCTTTGATGCGCTCAAGCAGGCGCGCAAGCCGCTGGTCTATGCCGGTGGCGGTGTCATTCATGCCGGTGCGTCGACGCAGTTGCGTGAGTTCCTCGAGACCTTTGGCCTGCCGGCCGTCACCACGTTGATGGGCATCGGCGCTGTCAACACCTACGATCCGCTGGCCTTGCACATGCTTGGCATGCACGGCACGGCTTACGCCAACTATGCCGTCGACGATTGCGACATGCTGATTGCCATCGGTGCGCGCTTCGATGATCGCGTTGCCGGCAATCCCGGCAAGTTCGCGCCCAACGCGCGATTTATCGCGCACATCGACATCGACCCGGCCGAGATCAACAAGGTTAAGACCGTGCAGTGGAGCCATGTCGGCGAACTGCCCGATGCGCTGCGCGCGCTCACGGCTTGGGGTCGTCGTCATCACATCAAGCCTGATTATTCGCAGTGGCATGCCGAGGTGGCGCAGCTCAAGCACACCTATGCCATGAACTACGATCGCAACAGCGAACTGGTTCAGCCTTATTACGTGCTCGAAGAGATCAACCGCATCACGGCGGGCGAGGCCATCATCTCCACTGGCGTAGGCCAGCATCAGATGTGGGCGGCGCAGTACTGCGACTTCCGCGAGCCGCGTCAGTGGCTCACCTCCGGCAGCATGGGCACTATGGGCTTTGGCCTGCCGGCTGCCATCGGTGCGCAGGTGGCACATCCCGATCGCTTGGTGATCGACGTCGATGGCGATGCCAGCATCCGCATGAATCTGGGCGAGCTGGAGACCGTCACCACCTACAACTTGCCGGTCAAGGTGATGGTGCTCAACAACATTGGCGACGGCATGGTGCGTCAATGGCAAAAATTGTTCTTCGATGGCCGCATGGCCTCTTCCGACAAATCCCTGCACAAAAAAGATTTCATCAAAGCCGCGCAGGCCGATGGCTTTGAATACGCCGTGCGCTTGGAGCGCAATGCCGATGTGCCGCGCGTGGTGGCAGAGTTCCTGGCCTTCCCCGGTCCTGCCTTCCTCGAAGTGATGATCGACCCCGATGCGGGCGTGTACCCGATGGTCGGTCCCGGCCAAGGTTATGACGGCATGATCACCGGTCCGTGTATTCCGGCTCGCAAGGCCGCGGCTATCGAGAAGCCTGGCGCGTCGGAGATGTTTTGAAAGCGACGGCGGCCCCGCGTTTACGCCGGGCCTACTTTGATGTGCGCTTTGGCCAGCTGCATTTGCACAACGCCATCCCCGCCGGCGGTGGCTTCGACGAGCTCACCTCTTTGGTCTGTGTGCATGCACCCGGCCAGACCGGCGGTGTGTTTGCCGATGTGCTGACGCAGTTAGGTAGCGACCGGTCGGTGTATGCGCCGGACTTACCGGGCTGCGGCGCATCCGATCCAGCGCTGGGACTCACCTTCGAAGGTGCAGCTGTGGCGGCCTTGGTCGACTTTATCGACAGCATGCGCATCCGCCAATTTGATGTGCTGGCGCTGGGCCAAGGGGCTGCGGCAGCGGCGCTGCTGGTGGCCGAACGCAGCAAAGCGGTTCGCCGTTTTGTAGCGCTCGATCCGCCTGCCGGCGTGCAACCTGCCCCGGCACTGGTGCTCAGCGGTGCGCAAGCCGCAGCGGCCACTCGCTCGGCCGCATTGCACAAGTTTCTCTCGCCATGATCGACGAATACATCGAACGCATCCTGCGCGCACGAGTCTATGACGTGGCTATTCAGTCGTCGCTGGACGCTGCGCCGCGCATGTCGGCGCGGCTGGGCAACGAAGTACTGATCAAGCGCGAAGACCAGCAACCGGTGTTCTCGTTCAAGCTGCGTGGCGCCTACAACAAAATTGCCAATCTCTCCGACACCGCAGCACGCCGTGGCGTGATTTGCGCCTCGGCCGGCAATCACGCGCAGGGCGTGGCGTTGGCGGCGCGGCGTCGCGGCATTCCGGCGCTCATCGTCATGCCTGCCACGACACCCAGCATCAAAGTTGAAGCGGTGCTGGCACTCGGCGCTGAAGTGGTGCTGCAGGGCGAGGCTTACGATGCTGCCTACGAACATGCGGTGCGCTTGGCCTCCGAGCGCCAGATGGTGTTCGTGCATCCATTCGATGACCCGGATGTCATCGCGGGTCAGGGCACAGTCGGCATGGAGATCCTGCGTCAGGCGCCGGGTCACATCGACGCTATCTTTGTTGCCATCGGAGGTGGTGGCCTGATCGCTGGCATCGCCACCTACGTCAAATACCTCTCGCCGCGCACCCGCATCATCGGTGTGCAGCCCGAAGATTCTTCGGCGATGTATCAGTCGTTGAAGAAAGGCGAACGCGTCACGCTGGATCGCGTTGGTATCTTTGCCGATGGTGTCGCGGTCAAGCGCGTGGGCGAAGAAACCTTCCGTCTGGCACGCAAATATGTTGATGAAGTGTTGTTAGTCAGCAGCGACGAAATCTGCTCGGCAATACAAGACACCTTCGAAGACACCCGCGCCATTGTCGAGCCGTCCGGTGCGCTGTCGCTGGCTGGTCTAAAGCGCTATGTCGCACGCACAGGGTGGCAAGGCAAGCGCCTGGTGGCCATCAACTGCGGCGCCAACATGAACTTTGACCGGCTGCGGCACATCGCCGAGCGTGCCGATCTGGGCGGTGGCCGCGAAGCCTTGCTTGCAGTAGAGATACCGGAAGAGCGCGGCAGTTTCCTGCGCTTCTGCGGTGTCCTGGGCGAGCGCAACATCACCGAGTTCAACTATCGTGAGCAACAGGGTCAGCGCGCGCAGATCTTTGTTGGCATGAACCTCACGCGTGGTGTTCAAGAGCGCCATGACACGGTCAAGTTGCTCGCTGATGCCGGCTATCCGGTGGTCGACATGACCGATAACGAAATGGCCAAGCTGCACGTGCGCTACATGGTCGGTGGCCATGCGCACCTGAGCGACGAAATGCTGCTGCGCTTTGAGTTTCCCGAGCGGCCCGGTGCGCTACTGCGCTTTTTGGAAGCCGTGGGCAGCCGCTGGAACATCAGCTTGTTTCACTACCGCAATCACGGCAGCGATTGCGGTCGGGTGCTGGCCGGCATCCAAGTGCCGCAGTCAGAGCGAGCCCAGTTCGCCGATCACCTGCAGGTGCTGCGCTATCCGTGGGTCGACGAGACCGCCAACCCGGTCTATCGCATGTTCCTCGGCGGCTAAGCCGCCGCTGCTTCAGGGCTTTTCGAACAGATAGTGTGAGACGACCCACTCGCGGCCGTTGTCATAGCCCCACAGCTCTGCGCACGACAAAAAGAACACGCGCCAATACACCCACCAGCGCGTGGCGTTTTCGGCGCCATAGGTATCGGCCAACAGCGGCATCAGGCTGTCGCGGTTGGCGTCCATGTTGTTGAGCCAAGCTTCGGCCGTCAGCTGGTAGTGGCGGCCGTCCACCACCCAGTGATCGCGGATACGCAGATCATCCTGAAAGGCAAACAGCAGGTGATCGCTGGGCATGATGCCGCCAGTGAAAAAGTATTGCGCCATCCAGTCGCTCTCATCGCGCACTTCAAACGGATAGGCATGCAGCAGATGCGTGAAGATATGCACGAACAGCGTAGCGCCCGGGGCCATCCAACTGGCTAGCCGTTGCAGCAGCTGCTGGTAGTTGCGCAGATGTTCGAACATCTCGACTGACACCACCCGATCAAACTGTGTGCCGGCCACGAACTGCAGCTCGTTAACGTCGCAGGTGATCACCTTGAGATTGGTCAGGCCGCGCTCGGCGGCGGTGGCATCGATATGCAGCTTCTGAGTGCGCGAGTTGCTCACTACGGTGATGCTTGAATCCGGAAAGTGCGCAGCCATCCACAACGATAGCGAACCCCAGCCGCAGCCCAGTTCGAGCACCCGATCGCCGTTGCGAATGCCGGCGCGCGCCGCCGTCAGCGCCAACATGCGTGCTTCGGCTTCGGCCAGGTGCAGGTGTGCCTGCTTGGCAGCCGGGCCGTGCTCCAGATCGAACAAACAGCTGGAGTACTTGAGGTGCTTGCCCAACACGGTCTGGAAGAACGCGGTCGGCAGCTCGTAGTGCTGCTCGTTGGCATCCTGGGTGTGGATGGCCAGCGGGCTGGACTTGAGCTGTGTGATGAGTGCCGACAGCCGCTGCTGATGCGCTTCGGGGCCACCGGCTTGCTGTTCCAGCAGTCGCTCTGCCAACAGGGCGCGGATGCGCTGACGGATCAACCAATCAGGGACCAGATCGCGTTCCAGCAGCGACATTGCCAGTGAAGGCGAACTCATGCGGTGTGCAGGGCGTGGTGCCTGCGATCCTGACTGACTGTGACGTGGTTCACGGAACTATCCTGTGGCGTAGGTACCAGCCTCTGCCGGCGCAGGTGCCGATAGTAGTGGGTTTCGAGCCTCGTGTGGATTCGGTGACAGGCGGCACGGTGCACTCGGCGACGCACCTATAGGTTGTACGGCAGTGCCACGTCTACCGGGATCGCATTGTTCGTGTTGAGCCTTACACCCATTGCCGCATTACTGCGTACGCCCGCCCGCCGCCTTTTGGTGTGGCTGGCATTGCCTGCAGTGTGTGTGGCTGTTGTGGCCTCCGTGCTGCTGCTATGGCAAGGCGCTGCCGGTGCGCAGCAGGCCGATGCTGACGCACTGCTCAAGTTGGCGGACAAGCAAGCGCAGCTATCAGCCTCGCGCTTGGAAGCGGCCAATGATCTTGCCACTACCCTGCTGGGTGAGGACATCGGGACGCAGGGCCAGTTGCTGGCGGGCCTGATCGACGGCAGCGAGGTGTTCTCGCGCGCAGCATTGCTAGACGCCCAGCCCGAGGTCAAAACGCCTTGGAATCGGTCGCTGCATCTCAATAGAGTGCAATTGGCAACGCTGGCTGGCGGCGGTGGCGTGTTGATGTCGTTACCGGATGACGCATCGCGCGCAACACTGGCACTGCTTCGCGCTGCACCGGGCGACTCCCGTAAGCGCATGGTGGTCTTCGAACTCAAGGCAGATTTCTGGTGGGCCGATGCACAGGCCTTGCCTGCGGATGTCCGGGTGGGCGTCTTTGACAGCCGTGGCTTGTCCGTGGCCGGCATGGCGCTACCGTCGGGCTTGATGAGCAGACTGATGACGATCGCGCATCTGTCTGCGGTACCGGTAGGGCTGGGTTGGCAGAGTGTCAACGAAGACTGGGATGGCGCGCTGGCTCTGGTGGCGCCGGCCATCACGGCCAAGCCACCGTTGCTGCAGCTGGTATCAAGCCTCCCGCATCGCGCATGGTTTCACTATGTAGGCGATGGTCTTGCAACGCTGCCCTTGCTGCTGCTGCTGGCCGCCGTGGCACCGATTTTTACGATATGGCGATTGTCTCAGCGCTATCTGCTGCAACCACTGCTGGACGAGCGCGAAAAGACTGCGCGGGCGATAGCGCTACGGATAGAGACGCTACAGGTGCAGGCGAAGCTAGACGAACTATTAATGGGCGCCCCGGAACTGGAAGCCGTACTCGAGGCGGTGCTGGTGCAGTTGCGCAAGCTGCTGCAGACGCGGGTGGTGGCCATCACGCTGATCGACTCGGATGCAGCAGACCATGGCCGCGTGTTTGTGGCCAGTGATGTCGTTGGCGAGTCGCCGGTACGCCGGGTGCAGCTGGATCCGTCGATGATGGTGTTGCTGGCCCACTCGCGAGAGGGCGTGACGATCCTGCGCTGCGAAGAACAGCGCCACAGCTTCCTGATGCCCCTGGCCGAAGTCGGTGCGCAGTTGTTCTGGGCTTGGCCAATCATGGAAGGCGAGCGATTGGCTGGCTTACTGACGGTCGGCCACGATGAAACGCCGATGCTGGATGTCGAAGCGGCGCAGTACGGCACAGCCTGTGCGCGTCGCCTGGGCACCGTACTGTCGCGCGGCGCCAATGCCGAGCGTTTGTATCGCCAGGCACATTTCGATACGTTGACTCAGCTGCCTAATCGCGTGCTGTTCCGTGATCGGCTGCAGGAAGCTGTCACTGCAGCGCTAGACAACCAAGTTCGCGGCGCTTTGTTGTATGTCGACCTGGATCACTTCAAGAAGGTCAACGATACACTCGGCCATGCGGCCGGCGATCATTTGCTGTCTATCGTTGCACAGCGACTGCGCGGCTGTGTCAAAGAAGGCGATACAGTCGCGCGTCTGTCCGGCGATGAATTTACGGTGGTGTTGCGCCATGTGGGTGAGCCGGCTGCAGCGCAGGCCATCTCGCAGCGCATCCTTGAATCGTTGCAGCAATCGGTAAACCTCAGCGGCACCGAGCATCAGGTTCGAGCCAGCATCGGCATTACCTTGTTCCCCGATGATGGTCAGGGTGTGGACGAATTGCTGCGCAACGCCGACCTTGCCATGTATAGGGCTAAGGATCGTGGCCGCGGCACCAGCTGGATGTATGAGCGCGAAATGGATGCGCAGCACCTGCTTCGTCACGACACCGATATGGAGCAGGCGCTCAAGCGCCGTGAGTTCTCGTTGTTCTACCAGCCACAGTTCAGTTTGATAAATGGTGCATTGATTGCGATTGAGGCGCTGCTACGCTGGGAAAGCCCGCGCGATGGATTGCGCTCACCGGCCGACTTCGTGCCGGCTGCCGAAGAGTCAGGTCTGATTGTCGATATCGGCAGTTGGGTGCTCGAGTCTGCCTGCGCACAGTGTGCATTGTGGCGGCTGCAAGGATTGCCGCAGCCGGTGCTGGCGGTGAATGTTTCATTGCAGCAGTTACGCGGCGACGGCTATGTGTCGCTGGTCCGCAAGATGCTAGAAAAATATGCGCTTGATCCAGAGATGCTGGAATTCGAACTGGTGGAGTCAGTGTTTGCCGACGAGCGCGCTGCCAGCAGCATCGCGGCACTGCAGCGCTTGGGTGTGCGACTGGCACTGGCCGGCTTCGGCAGCGATCTGGCCACTATGAAAAAGCTACGCCGCTTCCCGGTGCGCACCGTCAAGCTGGATCGCAAGTTCATAGAGGCGATGGTTGAGGATGCGTCACTGGCGCGGCTTGTGGCCCAGGTTATCTCCGCAGCGCAATCGATGGGACGGCGTGTCGTCGCCGAGGGCGTCGAGAACGTCGGCCAGATGGAGTTTTTGCGCGAGTGCGGCTGCGATCTGGTGCAGGGCTACTATCTGGCCAAGCCGCTTAATGTTGCGCACATCAGCGAACTGCTTGCGGTGCGCCGGCCGGCTGCTGACGCTGTCGGTCGTGTTGCCGCGGCGAGCCGTTAACAGTCTCGATCAGCTTTTGCCGAACAGGCTCTCCAGCGCAGCGCGCGCTGCATCGACAGTCGGGTCGGCTCCCGCAAACCGTCCTGCAACAGGTTTGAAGTGATCGCAGAAGTTGGCGCGATCCTTCTCGCGAACCTCTTCCACGCTTTGTTCGCGACACTGCTGCCAAGCGCTGCGGTCGTAGTGGGTGCATTGCTTGCAACAGTGCAGGTCTGCACCACAGCTCTTGCAGCGTTCGATACGCCCGAAGGGCAAGGACAGTGCAGCCAGTGATGCGCCGCACTTCCAGCAGTCGATCTTATGCGCCATGGCGACTCCCCAGATGTTCAGCCAGTGCCGTACCGGTGCGTGATCCCTTGCGGGCTGCAACTTGCGCCGGCGTGCCAGCCACCACGACACGGCCACCGGCAGCACCTGCCTCGGGGCCCATGTCGATGATCCAGTCTGCAGCTGCCATGACATCCAGGTTGTGTTCGATCACCACAACGCTGTTGCCGCCATCGACCAGTCTGTGCAGCACCTGCAAGAGCTTCTCAACATCCGCCATATGCAGACCCACGGTCGGCTCATCCAGGATGTATAGCGATTGACCGCGTCGCGCACCGCGTCCCGGTGGTGCGTTGTCCGGTGACAGATCCCCGCGGATGCGGGCCAGTTCAGTGACCAGCTTGATGCGTTGTGCTTCACCACCAGACAGCGTGGGGCTTTGCTGCCCCAGTGTCAGATAGCCAAGGCCCACATCCTTGAGCAGTGACAACGGATGCAACACTGAAGGATGGCTGGCAAAGAACTCCACTGCATCATCGACCGGCATCGCCAGCAAATCGCCCACCGATTTGCCGCGCCACCGCACCGATAGCGTGTCGCGATCAAAGCGCTGCCCATTGCAGACATCGCACAACACTTTCACATCCGGCAAAAAGCTCATCTCTACCGTGCGTACGCCTTGACCCTCGCAGGCACTGCAACGGCCGCCGCTGGTATTGAATGAAAAGCGGCTGGTTGTCCAACCGCGAATGCCGGCTTCGGTGGTGCCTGCATAGATTCGACGTATCGCATCCCAGAAGCCCACATAAGTGGCAGGGCAGGAGCGCGGAGTTTTGCCGATCGGCGTTTGATCGACTTCCAATACGCGCTCTAACGACTCTGTGCCACTGATGCGTGCGCAGCCGATACCGGCTTGCGACTTGCTGCCGGGCTTGCGCGCCAGTTGGGCCGCCAGCGTGGGTTGCAGGATATCGCGTGCCAGCGTCGACTTGCCCGAACCCGACACACCGGTGATTACCACCAGTCGGCCCAGAGGTATCTGCACATCAATACCAGCGATGTTGTGCAACTTGGCTTTGTGCAAGGTCAGCTGTGCGGTGGCCTGAACGCCGCTACGCTTAACCGGTCTTCGCGGTGTGGCTGGATGCTGCAGGGGTTCGCGCAGGCAGCGACCGGTAACGGAGTCGGGGTTGGCAATCAGGTCATCGACGGTGCCTTCACCGACTATGCAGCCTCCGCGTGTGCCAGCGCCGGGTCCCAGATCAATCACATGGTCAGCGCGACGGATGGTCTCTTCGTCATGCTCCACCACCACCAGCGTATTACGCTCACCGGCCAAGTCGCGCAGCGCGTCGAGCAGCACGCGGTTGTCGCGCGGATGCAAGCCAATGGTCGGCTCGTCTAATACATAGCACACGCCCTGCAGGTTAGAGCCCAGCTGTGCCGCCAGACGAATGCGTTGCGTCTCGCCCCCGGAGAGTGTTGGCGCGGCGCGATCCAGCGTCAGGTAGCCCAGGCCGACACGAGACAAAAAGCCTAAACGTCCCTGTATCTCGGTACTGATGTCGCGCGCAACAGCGGCCTCGCGGCCTTGCAGCTTAAGTCCCTTAAACAAATGGGCACACTCGTCGACCGACTGACCGGCGTACTGCGAGATCGACTTATCGCGCCAGCGTACAGCCAAGGCTGTGGGGTTGAGTCGTGCGCCGTCGCAGTCGGGGCAGGTTTGCATCGCTTGCGGCTCGTCTTGCCAGCTGCGCTCTTCACCGCTTTGTTCAGCGTCAAAGCCCTCGAGGGTTTCGCCAGTACCAAAGCAACTGCCACACCAGCCCTGCGCCGAGTTGTACGAAAACAGTCGCGGATCCAGCTCGGCAAAACTGCTGCCACAGCCAGGGCAAGCGCGCCGTGCCGAGAACACGCGCGTCTTGCCGTTCTTGCCGGCCGGCAACACATGCGCCACGCCTTTGCCTAAATCCAGAGCCTGCGCCAGACACTGGCGTAACTGGGCTTCGGCTTGGGCGGTGACGCTGACCTCGCCCAGCGGCAACTCGATGGTGTGTTCCTTAAACCGTGCGATGCGTGGCCAAGGACTGGTGGGCAACAGCTCACCATCAACGCGCAACTGCGTGTGACCGCGTGCGGCGGCCCACTTGGCCAGATCGGTGTAATAGCCCTTACGACCGATCACCAACGGTGCCAGCAGCGTGACCGTCTCGCCGCGATGGTCCTTAAGGATGCGCGCGGCGATGGACTCTGCACTCTGCGGCTCGATGGGCAGATCGCAGTCCGGGCAATGTTGTGTGCCCAGCTTCACAAACAGCAAGCGCAGGAAGTGATGAATCTCGGTCAGTGTGGCCACGGTGCTCTTGCGACCGCCACGACTGGTGCGCTGCTCAATGGCCACAGTCGGAGGTATGCCATACACCGCATCCACATCCGGCCGTGAGGCCGGTTGCACGAACTGACGTGCATAGGCATTGAGCGATTCAAGATAGCGGCGCTGACCTTCATTGAAGATGATGTCGAAAGCCAGCGTGGACTTGCCGGATCCCGACACACCGGTGATCACCGTAAACCCGCCATGCGGAATGCGCACGTCGATGTCTTTCAGGTTGTGCTCGCGCGCATGGTGCACAACGATGGCATTGGCCAAGGCCGCGACAGGACGCGGCGGCGCATCGCGCACCCCTGGCGCGTTCTGCAGCGCCAGCGACTGTGCTCGCAGCGCCGCACCGGTGTGCGATGTGGGGTGTTGGCGCAGCTGTGCCGGCGTGCCTTCGGCCACAATACTGCCGCCGCCCACACCACCTTCCGGTCCCAGATCCACCAGCCAATCGGCTGCCTCAATCACATCCAGATTGTGTTCGATCACCAGCAAGGTGTGACCGCGACCCAGCAGTTGGTCAAACGCGCGCAGGAGTTTGGCCACGTCTTCAAAGTGCAGGCCGGTGGTCGGCTCATCAAACACCAGCAGCTTGCGGCCTTCGCCGGCTGCATCGGCCAGATGACCAGCCAGTTTGAGGCGTTGTGCTTCGCCACCCGACAGCGTCGGTACGGGTTGGCCGAGCCGCAGATAATCCAAGCCGACATCGGCCAGCGGTGCCAAGCGTGACAACACTGCCGGGTCGGCCGCAAAGAACGCCAGCGCTTCGGTGACCGTCATGCTCAGTACATCGGCGATGCTGGCGCGCAGACCACCGCTGCCCTCGAGTTTGATCTCGAGTGTTTCGGCACGATAGCGACTGCCATTGCACTCGCCGCAACGCAGATACACATCAGACAGAAACTGCATCTCGATGTGCTCAAAGCCATTGCCGCTGCAGCTGGGGCAGCGGCCCGTGCCAGAGTTAAAGCTGAAAGTGCCCGCGGTGTATTTTCGTTCCAGTGCATCGGGCAGCTTGGCAAACAATGCGCGGATCGCATCAAACGCACCCACGTAGCTGGCCGGGTTCGAGCGCGTGGTGCGGCCGATAGGTGATTGATCGACCAGCATCACCTCGTCGATGAACTGCGCGCCTTCCAGTGCGTCGAAGGCACCCGGTGCGACGGTCGGCTTGCCCTGTGATTTGAGCAGTGCCGGCACCAGCACATCTTGAATCAGGGTGGATTTGCCCGAACCCGATACACCGGTGATGCACACCAGTCGGCCCAGCGGCACACGCAGGTCTATCCCCTGCAGGTTGTGCTCGCGCGCGCCGCGCAGTACCAACCACTGGCTGGCTGCTGCAGTGGCTGCACGGCGCACGCTGCGATCGATGCGCTTGCGGCCCGATAGCCAAGCGCCGGTGAGGGATTTTGGATCGGTGCGCATCTGTTCAGGTGTTCCCTGAAACACGATGTGACCGCCGTGTTCGCCCGCACCGGGACCCATGTCCAGGATGCGATCGGCTTCCAGCATGATCTGCGGATCGTGCTCGACCACCACCAGCGAATTGCCCGCATCGCGCAGCCGGTGCATCACCCCGATGACGCGCTGCATATCGCGCGGATGCAAACCGATAGACGGCTCATCGAGCACGAACAGCGTGTTGACCAATGACGTGCCCAGCGCAGTGGTTAGATTGATGCGCTGCACTTCGCCGCCAGAGAGTGTGCGGGATTGCCGATCCAGCGTCAGATACGCCAGTCCCACCTCGCACAGATAAGCCAGCCGCGCACGGATCTCACCCAGCACCAGATCGCTGGCTTCATCCAGCGGCGGAGGCAATTGCAGACTGCCGAAGAACTCGCGGCAGCGGTCGATGGGCAACAACATCAGTTCGTGGATGTTGTAAGCACCCAGTCGCCACAACAATGCGTCGGGCTTGAGGCGAGCGCCATCGCAAGTGGGGCAATGCGTGTAGCTGCGGTACTTGGACAGCATCACGCGCACATGCATCTTGTAGGCCTTGCGCTCCAGATAGTCGAAGAAGCCTTTGACGCCATACCAGGCTTTGCGGCCCTTGCCCCCATCGCCTTGCAGCACCCACTGCCGGTGTTCAGCTGACAGTTCGCGCCACGGTTGGTTGAGCGGGATGCCACCGGTCTTGGCATGGCGCAGCAGATCGTCCTGACACTCTTTGCCGCTGGGCGTTTGCCAAGGCTTGATCGCGCCTTGTGCCAGCGTCAGTCCCTGATCGGGTATCACCAGATCGTGATCGATACCGATGACCCGGCCGAAGCCTTTGCAGGTGTCGCAGGCGCCCAGCGGTGAATTGAACGAGAAGTTGCTGGGCGTGACGTCGCTGTAGGTCAGATCACAGGCCGCGCAATGCAGATCACTCGACCAACGCCATTGCGCGATCACTGCATCGCCGTCATCGGCCAGTGCGCGCACTTGTACGCGACCCTGACCCACCTTCAGTGCCGCTTCCAAGGCTTCGGTCACGCGCGCCGGTTCGGCAGTGCCCAGCCGCAGGCGATCTTGAACGACAGTCAGCGCAGTCACCTTGGTTTTGCCGGCCGGTTCATCCACAAAGCGCACATAGCCCTGCGCGGCCAGCAGCTTGCGCACCTCGTCTACGCTGAACGAGTCGGGCACGGGCACCGTAAAGCACAGCAACACTCGCGGATCGCCCAGTGCGGTGGTGTGTGCCTGTAGCGCGTCCAGGATCGACTGCGCCGTATCGCGATGCACGGGCTGGCCGCAGCCACGGCAATGCAGTTGCGCGCCGCGCGCATACAGCAGCTTCAGGTGGTCGTTGAGCTCGGTCATCGTGCCGACCGTCGAGCGCGAGGTGCGTACCGGATTGGTCTGGTCGATGGCGATGGCGGGCGGGATGCCTTCGATGCGATCCACTTGCGGCCGATCCATGCGGTCCAGGAACTGGCGCGCGTAGGGCGAGAAGGTCTCGACGTAGCGCCGCTGGCCTTCGGCGTACAGCGTATCGAAAACCAGTGACGACTTGCCCGAGCCGGATACGCCGGTGACGACGATCAACTCTCCCAGCGGCAGGTCGAGCGAGAGATTGCGCAGGTTGTTCTGGCGTGCGCCATGGATGCGGATCAGGCCGCGGGGTTTGGGAGTGGACATCCGTCGATTCTATCGCGCATCCTCGGCAACCAATCGCGGCATCCGCGTTGCCGGTTTCATCCTTTTTCGGGGGTTTGCATGACCAATCGCACACAGTCGCTCGGCCTGGCCGCGTTGCTGCTTTCAGTCACCTTGGCCGGTTGCAAGCCTGCGGTCTCGCCCGCACCACCACCGGCCGCGCAGGTCACGGCCGATCGATTGGTCAAGGCCGAGTCCGAGCCCAGTCAATGGATGACCTACAACGGCAGCTATAGCGAGCAGCGCTTCAGCCGCCTCAAGGCCATCAATACCGACACCATCAAGTCGCTGGGTCTGGCGTGGTTTGCCGATTACGACACCAACCTGCAACAGGCTGGCGCGCCGTTGTTTATCGATGGCGTGCTGTATGTCTCCACCGCGTGGAGCAAGGTCTATGCCTATGACGCGCGCAGTGGCAAGCAGCTGTGGCAATACGACCCCAAGGTGCCCGGCGAATGGGCGGCCAAGGTGTGCTGCGGACTGGTCAATCGCGGTCTGGCAGCTTTCGAAGGCAAAATTTATGTCGGCACGCTCGATGGCCGGCTGGTTGCGCTCGATGCAGCCACCGGCAAAGAAGCCTGGTCCACGTTGACCTTCGATGCCGCCAAGAAGGACGATCCGCTGTATCGCTATTCGATCACCATGGCGCCGCGTGTAGCCAAGGGCAAGGTCATCATCGGTGCCTCGGGCGGTGAGTTCAGCGTGCGTGGCTGGATCGCTGCCTTTGATGCAAGCACCGGCAAAGAAGCTTGGCGTTTTCACACTGTACCGGGCAATCCGGCCGACGGTTTTGAAAATGAGGCCATGAAAAAAGCTGCAACCACCTGGAGTGGCGACTGGTGGAAGCTCGGTGGTGGCGGCACTGTGTGGGATGCCGCGGTCTATGACCCCAGCACCAACCTGCTGTATTTCGGCACCGGCAACGGCACGCCTTGGAACCAGACCTATCGCGACCCCAAGGGTGGCGACAATCTGTATCTGGCATCCATCATCGCGCTCAATGTCGATACCGGTGAATACGTCTGGCACTACCAGACCACACCCGCTGACACTTGGGACTATGACTCGGTCAGCCCGATGATGACCGCCGACATCGAGATCGACGGCCAGAAGCGCCATGTGCTCATCCAGCCGTGCAAAAACGGTTTTTACTACGTGCTCGATGCCGCTAGCGGCAAGCTGCTCAACGCCACGCCCTTCACCACGGTGAACTGGGCCAAGGGCGTCGACATGAAGACCGGTCGTCCCATCGTCGTGCCCGCTGCGCGCTATGAGAAGAGCGCCTTCAACCTGCGCCCCGGTGTGCAGGGTGGTCATGGCTGGCATGCCAATGCCTACAGCCCCGACACCGGCCTCATCTATGTGGCGACCCAAGATGCAGCCTTCCCGATGGTGCCCGATGCCAAGTTCACGCCCTCGACCGTGGGCTACAACCTGGGCCTCGACTTCACCGCACCAGCAACCTACTACCAGAAGAACCCCAAAGAGCAGGGCGGCTTCGTCGGTTATCTGCAAGCGATGGATCCGGCTACCGGCAAGCAGCTGTGGCGCACTAAAGAAAACCAGGGCCCCACTGGCGGTGCTTTGGCCACTGCAGGTGGCCTGGTGATTCAGGGTGCTGGCAGCGACTCAGAGCTGCGTGCCTATGACGCCAAGAGCGGCCAGCAGCTGTGGAGCTTTGCCACCCAAACTGCGTCACTGGCACCGCCGATCAGCTATGAGCTCGATGGCAAGCAATACGTAGCGGTGAGCGTGGGTGGTGCGGTGCCGGGTGGCTACTACGCGCCCAACTACTCACGCCTGCTGGTGTTCGCATTGGATGGCAAAGTGGCTCTGCCGCCGGTGGTCGCGTACACGCCGCCGCCGCTGGATCCGCCTGCGTCGACTGCCTCTGCCGACGTCATTGCTGCCGGCCATGAGGCCTATGGCAAGTACTGCGCAGCCTGCCACGGCCAGAATGGTCAGACGCGCGGCTCGACCTTCCCCAACCTCATGCTCACTCCGCTGCTCAAGTCGCAGGCCGACTTTGATCAGGTGGTGCTCAAGGGGGTGCGTTCAGCACGCGGCATGGCGTCATTTGCCGCAGTGCTCAAGCCCGAAGACAGCGCAGCGGTGCGCGAATACGTGATCAGCATCGCCAACGAAGCCAAAGCCAAGGCGCCGCCTCCGCCGCCGGCCTCGGCACCCAAGCAGGCGCACGAGTAAGCACACCGAGATGACCATGAAGCACCAGCACTTGCCCTGCGTCTCACTTGCGGTGGCGCTGCTGTGTGCCACTGGCTCGATGCCCGCGATGGCTCATCATTCGCGGGCAGCCTTCGACTTGTTGAACAAGAGCGAAATCAAAGCCCGCATCACCGAAGTACGCTGGACCAATCCGCATGTGTTTCTGGTGGGGCAGGTCACCAACGCACAGGGCCAGACAGAAGAGTGGACCTTTGAGGGCCATTCCATATCTGGCCTGTCGCATGCGGGCTGGACGCGCGACACGGTCAAGAAGGGCGACGAGCTGTTGCTGGTCGTCAATCGTCACCGCGATACAGCCAAGCACTTTGCATTGATGGACCACGTGATCCTGCCCGATGGCACGCGTGTGTACTCTGTTGGTATCCCACCGACGGATCCGTCCAAGCCCAAACCTGCGCTGCAGGCCTCAAGTGACTTTTCGGGCAATTGGAAAATGCAGTTTCCGGGCACGCCGGAGCAACAGCGCGAACGCATCTTGCTGGGCACACCGGCACCGGCCAAAGAGGGTCCCTATACCGCAAGGGCCCGTGCGCAGGTGGCAGCCTATAAAGCCGACAGCAATCCCACCTTGCGATGCATTGCGCCGGGGCTGCCTTATCTGTTGGCAACGGTCTACGAGTACAAGTGGATCCGCTATAGCGATCGCATCGTCATCGAAAAAGAACAGTTCAACGAATCAACGCGGGTCATCCACCTGGATGGCAAACCGCGTCCAGCCAATTTCAAGCCCAGTGT
>CANFSB010000017.1 GCA_947449495.1 Pseudomonadota bacterium | reverse complement strand
CTGGTGCAAGTGGCCGGCCGCGCCGGCCGCGAAGGCCGCGCCGGCGAAGTGCTGATCCAGACCGAGTTCCCGGCGCATCCGTTGCTGCAAAGCCTGCTCGATGGCGGCTATGCGGGATTTGCGGCCGACGCGCTGCCCGAACGCGCCGCAGCGGGCTGGCCACCCTATGGCAGGCTGGCGCTGCTGCGTGCCTCGGGCGAGGCACCTCAGGCGGCGCTGGAGTTTCTGACTCAGGCACGCGCACTGGCCAAACCGCCGCCGGGGCTGCAACTGCTGGGTCCGGTGCCGGCCGCGATGGTGCGCCGCGCCGGCCGTCATCACGCCCAGCTGCTGGTGGAAAGCCGCGACCGCGCCGCGCTACAACGTTTCCTGCAAAGCTGGCTGCCGCAGGTCGAGCAGCTGGAATCCGGGCGACGGCTGCGCTGGGCCTTGGACGTGGATCCACTGGACGTGTTCTGACCCGCGCAGCAGGTAAACTGCGCGCCTCCGGCGAGCATGCCGTATGACGGGACGCACCCCTTGAAGCAAGAGATCGAGCAACTGTTGTCGGCAGCGGTTACGCGCCTGACGGGCACGCTGCTGCCCACGCCCCCTGCGCCCGGCACGATCGTGGTCGAACGTACCCGCGACAGCGCCAACGGTGACTTCGCCAGCAATGTGGCCATGCGGCTGGCCAAGGGCGCAGGCTTACCGCCGCGCACGCTGGCACAAGCCATCGTCGACGCGCTACCGGCCTCACCGCAGGTGGTGCGCTGCGAAGTGGCCGGTGCCGGCTTCATCAATTTTTATCTGGCCGGTGATGCGCAGGCGCAAGTCGTACGTCAGGTGCATGAACTCGGTGATGCATTCGGCCGCAATGCCAGCGGTGCAGAGCGCAAAGCCATTGTCGAATTCGTCTCGTCAAACCCTACAGGCCCCCTGCATGTGGGTCACGGCCGGCACGGTGCGTTTGGTGCCAGCGTGGCCAACCTGCTGGTTGCCAATGGCTGGCTGGTGCATCGCGAGTACTACATCAACGATGCCGGCCGACAGATGGACATTCTGGCCGCCAGCATCTGGCTGCGGTATCTGGAAGCCTGCGGTGAACGTTTTACGTTTCCGGCCAACGGCTACAAGGGCGACTACATCCGCGACATCGCCGCCAACTTGCTGCAACGCGAGGGCGACACGCTGCAACGCCCTGAGGGCGAACTGTTTGGCAATCTGCCACCAGATGAGCCCGAGGGCGGCGACAAAGACGAGTACATCGATGCGCTGATCGTGCGCGCCCGTTCACTGATCGGTGAAGCAGGCTTTCGCAAAGTGCTCGACTTGGGTCTGGCAGCCATCCTGGCCGACATCGAACAGGATCTGGGCGAATTCGGCGTGACGTTTGATCGCTGGTATTCGGAGCGCTCGCTGGCCGATAACGGCGCCATCGACCGTGCGCTGCACAAGCTGGCGCAACACGATCATGTGTACGAGAAAGACGGCGCGCTGTGGTTTCGCGCCACAGCGTTTGGTGACGACAAAGACCGCGTGGTGGTGCGCGACAACGGCGTAAAGACGTACTTTGCGTCAGACATCGCCTATCACTTGGACAAGCGCGAGCGTGGTTTTGATCTGCTGCTCGATATTCTGGGCTCTGATCACCACGGCTATGTGGCGCGCGTGCGCGCGGGTCTTGATGCCATGGGCGAGCCGGGCAGTTCGCTCGAAGCGCTGCTGGTGCAGTTCGTGACGCTGTATCGCGGCGGCGAGAAGGCGCAGATGTCCACACGTTCGGGTGAGTTCATCACGCTGCGCGAACTGCGCAACGAAGTGGGTAACGATGCCTGCCGGTTTTTCTATGTGATGCGCGGCAACGATCAGCACCTAGACTTTGATCTGGAGCTGGCCAAGTCACGCAGCAACGACAATCCGGTGTATTACATTCAGTACGCCCATGCGCGCGTGGCCAGTGTGCTGCGGCAACTGGAGTCGCGCGGACTGGCCTTTGATGGTGCACAGGGCTTGGATAACCTGGCGTTGCTTGCCACTTCACATGAGGCGGCAGTGCTCACGGCACTGGATCGCTATCCCGAAATCATCCGCATGGCCGGTGACAACCGCGCACCGCATGCGCTGGTGCATTACCTGCGCGAGCTGGCCAACAGCTTCCACACCTACTACAACGCCGAGCAGTTCATCGTCGACGATGCGGCGCTGCGCAATGCGCGACTGTCGCTGGTGTTAGCGGTACGGCAGGTGATCCGCAATGGTCTGACGCTGCTGGGTGTGTCTGCGCCCGACACCATGTGAGCATGCAACAGCCTCCGATCACCCATCGCGATTACAAAACCCGGCCACCGCGTCAGCGACCGGAAGTGCGCCGCTGGCTGCCGTTTGCTGGTGGCCTGGGGATTGGTCTGCTGCTGGCGGTGGTGGTGTTCATCAAAGAGCACAAGCCCGCCACCGTGCCGCAACCACCGCCTGATGCACCGGCACCGCGCAAGAGCAGCAGCAAACAAACCGCAATCCCGTCTGCAGCCATCGAAACGGTCAACAACACCGCCGGTGGCTTTGACTTCTACGAGAAGTTGCCCAGCTACGAAGTAGTGCTGCCGGAACGCGACAAAGAAGTGAAGCGCCAACAGCCCACTACCAAGATCACCGAAGTCGGCACTTATGTACTGCAAGTGGGCAGTTACCGCGTTGAAGCCGAAGCGCTGCTGCATCGTGATCGCTATATCAAGCAGGGCTATCCGGCCACTGTGCAGCGCGTATCGGTGGATGCCGAGGTGTGGCATCGGGTGCGTATCGGGCCGATCAGCGACCTTGGTCGACTCAACAGTCTGCGTGAGCAGTTGTACCGCACGCATATCTCTGCACTGGTCGTCCGCGTCGTCGACTGATCGCGCTATGCTGGTGGCCTAGCGAGGCGATCATGTCATTACTGCAAATCGGATTCGCCCTAGCGGCAGGCGCGGCGGTGCTGGGGCTGCTGACAGTGCTGCTGTGGCGCAAACCGCGCAAGCCTGTCGCTGTCGTCGCATCACCTGAGCCCACACCCACTGCGACCAACGCGGTCGCAGCCCAGACTGCCGCCCAACCCTCTCAGAAGACTGAGCCGCCCCGCTCACCACTGCCAGAGGCCGCTCCGGTCATGGCCAAGCTGTATGCGCTGGCCTTCAATAGCGCAGAGCTGCACGACGTGGCGGTGCGCAGTGCGCACTCAGAGGTCGTGCGCGGCACCGTGCAAACGCTATTGAACATAGAAGATCGCCCTGAATATTCACCGCGCCGGCCGCAATTACTACCGCAGCTGATGCGCGAGCTGGATAACGACGAGAACTCGCTGCGGGCGCTGGCGCAACTGGTGGGACGTGATCCGACTCTAGCGGGCAACGTACTGCGCTCGGTCAATTCGCCGCTATATCGCCCTAGCAGCGAACCTGTCGAAAGCATCGAGCGCGCCGTGGCGTTGCTGGGTACAACGGGCCTGCGTTCAATGGTGGCCGCAGCGTTGCTGCAACCGGAGCTGGTGGGTGGCAAGGGTGCTTTTGCACGCTTTCCCGAGATTGTCTGGGATCACACCTTGCACAGCGCGCTGGCCGCAGCCTCTTATGCCGTGCTGATCGCCGATACCGATCCGTTTGCCGCTGAGCTGCTGGGCATGCTGATGGGCTTGGGTTCGATCATCATCGTGCGCGTGGTGCGCGATGAATATGCAGTGCGACCCCAATTGCCGCCATCTGCCAGCGTGGCCACCGCCGTGCTGGACAGCTGGACCAGCCCGACTGCACGGCACATCGCCAAAAGCTGGGAATTATCCGATCGCATGTCGCTGGCACTGCATGAGCAACTGCTGGACAAATCAGCGCGTCACCTCAGTCCCTTGGGTAGATCTCTTCGCTTTGGCCGTATTGCCGGCGCAGCGGCATTACTGGTGCGTCACAACCGCATGGATCCAGATGAAGGCCGCGCGCTGCTGGGTGATGTAGCCGATGAACAGCTCGACAGTATCTGGCGCAAGCTGGTGCGTGACCGGCGCTGAGTTAGCGCGAGCCGCTTAAGCAGCGGGCTGTTGAACCTGATATTCGCTCTGCAGCGATAGGTTGATAGAGGCCTGCGGACGGGCGAAGTAGTAGCCCTGCGCATAACGGCAACCCAATGACTGCAAGGCCGCCACCTGCGCAGCATTTTCGACGCCCTCGGCCACAGTTTCGCGACCCAGGTTCTCGATCAGCAGCAACGTGGCATGCACCAGCGCCATCACATCCGGACGCGTGCTGATGTCGCGCAGGAACGAACGGTCGATTTTGATCACGTCGAAGGGATAGTCACGCAAGCAGGCCAGTGACGACGTGCCAGTGCCAAAGTCGTCCATCGCCAAGCGCACGCCGGTCGCACGCAGCGCCACCATCAGTTGCTGCGAAGCATCCGGGTCACGCATCACTTCGCGCTCAGTGACTTCCAGTTGCAAACAGCTAGCCGGCAGGCCTGTGGCGGCCAACACATCGCTGACTCTGGTGAGCAGGCGATCGCCCAAGGCGAGCTCGGCGCGCGACACGTTGACGCTGACCACCAGTGGCGCGCTTTCGGCATTACTGGCGCGCCAGTTGGCGAGCATCCGGCAAGCCTCCTGCAACACCCATTCACCGATGGCGACAATCAGGCCAGATTCTTCGGCGACCGGTATGAATTCCGTCGGCGAGATCGGCCCCATCTCCGGATGATCCCAGCGCAGCAGCGCTTCGACCGCCACCGTACGGCCCGTCTCCAGCGACACCACTGGCTGGTATACCAAAGAGAGCTGCTCCGTACCGAGCGCACGACGCAAGCCTTCTTCAATAGCAATGCGCCGAGTCAGCCGCACATGCATGGCTTCGTCGAACAACACATGACAGGCCCGACCGGCGTGCTTGGCTTCATACATTGCAACGTCGGCATTGCGCACCACCGCCTCGGCGGTATCCATGCACTGCTCTGCGGTGACGATGCCGATACTGGCCGTCGAATACACATCGCGGCCGTGGATGACATAGGACTCTCGCAGTAACGCGATAAGGCTATCTGCTACAGGGATTGCAGCGGCAGCGTTTTCCAGTGTGTTGAGCAACACCAAAAACTCGTCGCCGCCAAAACGCGCAATCAGACTGCCACGGCTATCGGGCAGCTCTGGTAGACCCGCCGTATTGAGCCACTGTCGCAGGCGCTTGCTGATCTGCCGCAGCATTTCGTCGCCGGCCGCATGGCCGAGCGCATCATTGACCACCTTGAAACGATCGAAGTCCAGAAACAACACGGCATAGGTCGGTTGTTGTCCGGTGCGCACGGCATCGAGCGACTGTTGCAGACGCTCGAGGAACAATGTGCGATTGGCCAGACCGGTCAGCCGATCGCAACGCGCCGCTTCAGCCATCTCTTGCTCCAGCAGCTTGCGCTGGGAGATATCCTGTATGAACGACCAGATCACGCGACGCCCCTGAGCGTCGGTCATGCCAATGCCGGTCATCAAGGCAGAAAACACACTGCCGTCGCTACGACGCACCTCGCCCTCATGCGGTCCGTACTGATGAGTCTGCGCCAGTTCATGCGCAGGCCACGGCGCGCTGTCGAGCCAAGCCTCCGGCGCGATGTCATCGTGGGTGAGACTCAGCAGATGCTCGCGGTTGTGGCCGGTTGCCGTGACCAGCGCATCGTTGACCTGCAGAAACTTTCCAGAGCTGCAGTCATACAAAGAGATGCCCAAGGGCGACAGTTCAAACAAGGAACGAAAGCTCTGCTCGTTTTCGCGTGAGCGTCCCTGCTCTTGGCGCAGGTCGCGGTTTAGCCGGATGCGATCCAGGCGGATACGATGGATGCCTAGCGCCATCACCAACAACATTAGGCAAGAAGGCAGCAGGCCCAGCAGTGCTGTCTTGCGTGCCTCGGCAACGCGTGCCATGTAGGTGTCTGCATTAGCCACCACACGCAACGCTGCAACTGGTCTGCCTTCATCATTGAGCACGGGTGCCCAGGCGGACAACCAGTAGCCAGTTGGTCCTTTTACCGGCGCATCACCAACGCGCAGTGTGCCGCGGGTCAGTGCGCCATCGCGCGCCTCGCGCTCGGCGACTTCTGCGGCACTTCGTAGCGCTTGATCGTCCACCAACTCCAAGCCCGCTTGCACACGCTCTTGGACGCTGCGTGTATCAACCTGCACCCGAGTCGCGGCACCTGCCGGCACAACAAGCTGCAGATAACGGATTTGCTGTGTTTCGGCCTGCAGGGCCAGCAGTGTTTGTTCGCGTGATGCAGCGGGTGTGGCCGACAGCTGTTTGGCAGCACCTTGAGCAAGAGTCGACACCTGCAGCGAATAGACGTCGCGCATCGATGAGAGCGTCATCACCCACATCGCCACCACGCCGGCAAACAGCGCCATCAAGGACGCAACGACCACCGTCACGGTTTCCCGGGTAGCCTGGCTGCGTTCTTTTTCGGTGGTTTGCGGCATTTGTAGTGTTCGTTGAAGGTCTGAAATCATCCTCCGCGGCTATTTAAGGTTCTGTGATTGAGGTCACGCCAACGCTTTACAGCTGGAGTGATGCTTCACACCCTCATGAAGACCCATGCTGCCGCCGACCCGTTTGAGCTAGTGCCCGCGATCCTGCGAGCCGCTGGAAATTTGGGTTTTGTAGGCACCAGCTCAGCGACTGCAGGACGACTGCTGGCCGCGCTGTGCAATCCAGCAATCACGCTTGATGAGTTGTCGAAATTGCTCAGTTCCGAGCCGGCGTTGGTCGTGCGCGTACTGCGCGTTGCCAACTCGGCGTTCTATGGTGTCTCGCGCAGCATCTCGACTATCGATCGCGCGCTGATGGTGTTGGGTTTCGATTCAGTGCGCAGCGTCGCTGCCGCAGCCTGTCTGGATCGCGGACTTGCACATGCCACGCAAAGTGCGGCGCTGGACCATCACGCGATGGTGCGCCACAGCCTCACCACTGCTGTCGCCGCCGAGTCCATTGCCAGACTCGTGCAACGCGATCTGGCAGGTGAGGCGTTCATCGCCGGTCTGCTGCACAACTTGGGTTTGCCGGTACAAGCTGTCATCGATGCGCCAGGCCTGCGCGCGCTGGCCGCTGCACTGCGTGCCGGTAAGAGTGATAATTACCGTCAACTAGAGCGCAGCACGTTGCGCGTGCCGCACGAAGAATGTGCCGCCGTCGTGTTTGAGCAATGGCAGTTGCCGGATTCATTGATCGAGGCGACTCGTTGGCACCACGCACCGCTGTTTGCACCGGGCCCTCACAAGTGGCTGGCGGCTGTGCTGGGCTTGGCCTTGGGTCTGGCCTCAGAGGTCGGTCACGGCTTTGAACTGGAGCCGCCGCCGACACTGCGGGATCCTGACCTAATGTATTTCGTTGGTATAACCAACGATATGTTGGATCGAATCAGTGACGAGTTGGTCAAACGCAGTGCGCTGATCCGCCTGGCCACCGGCGACTGACCGGTTCGGTAGTTCAGCTGCGGACATCTGCGGCATAATTGCCCCATACAACAGATGGCGGGGCTATCCATGCGATTCAAGGACACCGTGCGGCACACCTTTTTGGCCGCGACACTGTCATGCGTTCCACTGAGCGCCCTGGCCCAAGCGCCGGTGGTCTCGCCTGCCGACACCGCTTGGGTACTGACCGCCACGGCGCTGGTGTTGTTGATGACACTGCCTGGCCTTGCACTGTTCTACGGTGGCTTGGTGCGCGGCAAGAACGCGCTGTCGATACTCATCCAGTGCTTTGCAATCACCGGCGTGGTGTCTTTGGTGTGGGTTGTCTGCGGTTACAGCCTGGCCTTCACCGATGGCGGTAGCGCACAAGCCTTCATCGGCGGTTGGGATCGCGCTTTGCTACGCGGTATGAATGCCACGTCGGTCAACGGCACCATCCCCGAAGCCGCCTTCATGATGTTCCAACTGACCTTTGCAGCGATCACCCCTGCGCTGGTCATCGGCGGCTATGCCGAACGCATTCGCTTCAGCGCGGTGCTGTGGTTCAGCGCCCTGTGGGTGCTGCTGGTCTATGTGCCGGTCACTCACTGGGTGTGGGGCGGTGGCTGGCTGGCAAAGTTTGGTGTGATGGATTTTGCTGGCGGCATCGTGGTGCACGTCAATGCGGGCATGGCTGCGCTGGTGTGTGCCTTGGTGATCGGTCGGCGTCGCGGCTTTCCGCAGGTATCCATGGCACCGCACAGCCTGCCGCTGGTGGCCACTGGTGCAGGTCTGCTGTGGGTGGGCTGGTTCGGCTTCAATGGTGGCAGCGCGCTGGCGGCCAACGGCACTGCGGCCATGGCGGTGTTGTCTACGCACTTGGGCGCCTGCGGTGGCGCATTGGCATGGATGACGCTGGAGTGGCGCCGCTATGGCAAGCCCAGCGCCTTGGGCTTGCTCACCGGCGTCGTGGCTGGCTTGGGCACCATCACCCCGGCCTCGGGTTTCACCAGTCCAATGGGTGCGATCCTGATCGGTCTGCTCGCAGGCGTCGTGTGCTTCTACGCCACGCAATGGATCAAGCGCGGCCTGCACATTGATGACTCACTGGATGTCTCTCCGGTGCACGGCGTGGGCGGCGTGCTGGGTACGTTGCTGACCGCAGTGGTGGCCTCCACCGCACTGGGTGGCACTGGATTTAGCGTACAAGCGGATGTGCTGTCCCAGCTGCATATTCAAGCGCTGGGCGTGGTGGCCACCATGGCCTGGTGCGGTGGCATCAGCTGGCTGCTGCTGCGCGTGCTGGATGCGACGCTGGGTCTGCGAGTCAGCGAGGAAGATGAGTCGGAGGGGCTGGACCTGGCTTCGCACGGCGAGCGCGGCTACAGCCCCTGATGCGCTAGCGGCGCGTTAATCCTCTGCGGTCTGGCGAAAGTCCACGCCCAACGAGCGCAGCTTGCGATACAGGTGGGTGCGCTCCATGCCCACCCGCTTGGCCAGCAGACCCACCTTGCCGTTGCACAGCAGCAGCTGCTGCTGCAGGTAGGCGCGCTCGAACATTTCGCGTGCTTCGCGCAGTGGCAACGCCAGCAGGTCTTGTTTGACCAAAGGCTCCACTCCCGGCGAATGCGCCGACAGTTCGCGCTCGACTTGTTCGAGGGAGATCTCTTCGAGCCCACCCATCACCAACATGCGCCGCACTAAACCGCGCAACTCGCGCACATTGCCCGGCCAGGGGTAATTGCGCAGCCGGTTTTGCGCTGCAACGCTAAAGCGACGGAACGTCAGCCGTTCGGTGTCGACCAGACGATCGACGTGGTAACGCAGCAGATCAGGCACATCCTCGGCGTAATCGCGCAGCGGCGGCACGCGTACCAACAGGGTATCGAGCTGTGCCAGCAGTTCACGTCGCACGCTGCCAGGCGAACCGGCGCGCAATTCGACGCCGGGTTTGGCGGTGGCCACCAAGCGCGCGGCCAGCGTGCGCGATACATCGCTGCCCGCAGCGCGCCAGCTGCCGGATTCAAGCACGCCCATCAACAAGCGCTGGGCGACAGGCGAGAGTTCTTCGATGTCGCTGATGAACAGCGTGCCGGCGCCAGCTTGTTCCAACAACCCAGGGTGCGCGGACTCGCCAGTGCCGCTACCAAACAGCACGGACTCCACTTCACTGTCGACGATGGCACTGGCCACCAGACAGACAAACGGCAAGGCGGCGCGCGAACCCGACTCATGGACAAAGCGTGCCAGCGACTCGCGCAACGTGCCCGACTCGCCCACCAGCAGCAGCGGCGAGGCGTGCGGCGCGGCGGCCTGCAGATCCGCGCGCAGCTGTTGCGTCGCGCGACTCTTGCCTACCGTGGCCAACAGGGGTGCGGCACTGGCCTTGGCAGCGACGCGCTTGCGGCGTCCGGCCTCCAGCGCGCGCTCAACCGTGCGCAGCAGCTTGGCCAGCGACAGCGGCTTCTCGACAAAATCAAATGCGCCAAGGCGGGTCGCCTCGACTGCAGTCTCGACCGTGCCGTGACCGGACATCATGACAACAGCGCAGTCATCGCCGGGCAGGCGCGACCATTCGCGCAGCAACGAGATGCCATCGACATCGGGCATCCAAATGTCGAGCAACACCAGATCCGGACCCATGCGTTCACGCGCGGTGCGGGCCTGTGCCGCATCGGCAGCGACCTCCACCTCATAGCCCTCGTCAGAGAGGATGTCGCGCACCAGCGTACGGATGTCCGCCTCGTCATCGACCACCAGCACTTTGCCTGCACTCATGACATCCCCCCCTGCGGTTGCGACACGTGTTCGCGTGCTGCAACCGGCAATATGACGCGTACGGACGCGCCGCCTTCAGGCCTATTCTCAACTGCTATCCGGCCACCGTGCTCTTCTATTATTTTTTTCACGATAGCCAGGCCCAGGCCTGTCCCTTTCTGCTTGCTCGTCACATAAGGATCGAACACCCGCGGCAGCATCTGCAGCTGAAAGCCCGGTCCATTATCAGAAACTACCAGCTGCACACCCTCTTGGTCTGCACCCGCCAGCGCTGATGTTTTTAATTCGACCCAACTCCCCGGCGCCGCACCCACCGCTTCTATGGCATTGCTCAGTAGATTGTTGAGCACCTGACGCAAGCGCGCCGCATCAGCAGTAATGAGACGTTCACCAGAGCCAGCCAGCACGCGAATTTCGACACCACCGTCTTGGGCACGATACAACTCGGCGACCTCGGTCACCAGCGCATCCAGATTGCAGCGCGCCAGATGCAGCTCGGGCGCCCGCGCATATTCGCTGAAGGCGTTGACCATCGACTTCATCGACTCGACTTGCTGCACGATGGTGTGCGTGGAGCGCTCTAACAGCGCGAGGTCGGCCGGATCGGGCAGATGCCCCTGCAGCCGGCTGCGCAAGCGCTCCGCCGACAGCTGGATAGGCGTCAGCGGGTTTTTGATCTCGTGGGCCAGACGACGCGCCACTTCGCCCCACGCCGCATCGCGCTGCGCTTGCAACAGCGCGGTGATGTCATCAAACACGATCACAAAGCCCGGCTCTCCGGCAGCTTCATCCAAGGGCGAACACGCACAGCTGAGTACGCGCTCGTTGGGCAATTTAAGCTGTTCGCGCCACTCAGACCGCGGGCCCTGCACGCGCTGCGACAACTGCTGCACAAAGCCCAGTAACCGCTCGTCGCGGCCCTCGCCCAGCTCCAGCAAGCTGCGGCCGATATCCGCACCCAGATCAGCACCGAGAATAGAGCCGGCCGCCTCATTGACAATGCGCAGCCGCAGCTGCGGATCGAGCACCATCACGCCCGTCGACAGTCCTGCCAACAGCACCGACAGCTGCTGGCGCTCCTGTTCAACAATCTGCCGGCTGCGCGTGGCCTCTTCGCTGGCACGACGCAAGCGCTTGGTCATGTCGTTAAAAGAATGCACCAGCGAACCCATTTCATCGCGCGACGGCAGTGGCAGTCGCGTATCAAAATCACCCTTACCCACTGCACGTGTGCCGGCAATCAAATCCTGCACCGGGCGGATCAGCCGTTTGGCCGAAGAAATGGCCAAATAAATGGCCAGCAACATGGCCAGCAACACCACCATCGTCAGCGTCAGTTGGAAGCTGGTTTTGAGCGGCTCGCGCATCAGCGCCAATTCGCCGTATTGCGAATAGCTGTGTTGCACCGCTTCAGAGAGTCCGGCCAATTGGCGCGGCACTTCGTGCACCGCCAGCACAAAACGCGGTCCACCAGCACCCAAACGACCCACCGACGGGATCGGTGCCGCAGCGATGATGTAGTAGCCGCCGTCGGCCTGCGGCTCCAGGCTTACATAGGGTCGACCATCATTGACCTGCAACAGCAACTCGGTGGGTGTGGCAGGTGCCGGCAGTTCGGCCGTGCCTGCGGCACTGGAGGCCAGCAGCTCGCCATTGCGGCCATAGGCCAACAGTTGCAAAGCACCCGTGCGGCGTCGCTCAACCTCCAGGTCCCTCAACAGCAGCGAGGCAGAGGCACCATCGAGCGTGCGCGCAAAGGTCTCGGCGCTGCGGCCCTGTTCGCGCATGCGCAGATCCAGCGATGCTCGCGACAGCACCAACGCATCGGCCAAGCCCTGTTTGACCTCGACCCTAAACCAGCTATCGATACCGCGATTGATGAAGTCGAGTGAGAACAGATAAACGATCAGCAGCGGCGCGACCACCAGCGAACCGAAGGTGGCCACAGTACGCACCGTAAGACGCGAACCGGGCACGTTGGCGCGATAGTCGCGATACAGCTGCCACAATCGTCGCGCCAACGCGCTGGCCAGCAACACCAGTGCACTGGCGTTGAGCAGCAGGATCCACGGTTGCCATCGGCCGAAGCTGGCGGAGTTCTCGACACTGCCGGCCAGCATGGCCAGCGAGACCAGCGCCAGCAGCACGCCCAGTGCCGCCAGCACCCAACTGCCGTAGCGCCTTAGCGGGGCAGCTGCCACGCATACCACGCGCTGTTGCGATGCCAGCCGTCAGACCACCAGATGACACTGCGCAGCGCATCGGGCAAGTTGCCGCGGCGCACACTAGCGCGGACCTTGATTTGGTAGGTAGCGGCCGGCTCCAATTGCGACTCGACCATCACCGGCCAGTTGTCGATGCTGCCGATAGCCTGCAAGGCCTGATCGATAGTTGTGTAACTGCCCACTTCGCTGTGCTCGGCATCGCGCACCACAAAGCGCTCACTGACCATGTGCCAGGACAACTCGCGATGCACATTCAGATCCACCAGCGTGGCATCAGTCCAGAAGCGCCGCTGCCGCAGCACCACCGTTTGGAAATCGAACTGCAAAGACACGCCATCTTTGAGCGCGGCGCGGATGTCTTCGTTGAGCGGATACGCCGAACGCGCCACCAGTTTGTAGACGCCATTGTCGACGACCACATAGGCCGACAGCACATCCAACGGGCCATCGAGCGCATCGGCAGACACCAGAGCGGGGATTAGCAACGCCCACGCGAACGCCAGCGCTGCCGCAATGCGGCGGCACCAAGCGATAACCGGCGGTGTCGTGTGCTTAAGCCCCATGGTGCGGGCCGTCCCCCTTTTGCAGGCAAGCATAATAGAAGCCATCGCTGGCTGCCTCGGGCCCCACAGCGGCTGGCCGCGGCAGCAACTGTACGTCGCCTTCGCCGCGTGGCACGCGCGGCGGCAGATTCAACTCGCGCGCCTGCAGCAATCGCGTGCCACCCCAGTCACCCGCCAGCACCTGCTCGATGACCTCGCGGTTCTCCTGCGGCAACACCGAGCAGGTGGCATACACCAGCCTGCCGCCGGGACGCAGCAGCTTGAGCGCGGCGCGTGTCAGCGCCAACTGCTGACGCACAAAGCCGGCGATGTCAGTCGAACGACGCAGCAGTTTGATATCGGGATGACGGCGGATCACACCGGTAGCAGAACATGGCGCATCGAGCAGGATGCGATCAAACAAGCGGCCATCCCACCAGGTCGGTTCAGCAGCCAAATCGGCACACACCAACGTCGCCTGCCGCCCCAGCCGCAACAGGTTGGACTCCACGCGTTGCAGGCGCAGGGCAGAGCTGTCGAGTGCAACCACCTCGAGATCCGCGGTGTGTTCAAGCAAGTGGCCGGTCTTGCCGCCCGGTGCGGCGCAGGCATCCAGCACGCGCTCGCCCGGCTGCGCATCTACCATCCAAGCGGCCACCTGGGCACCGGCGTCCTGCACGCTGACCCGCCCCTCGGCAAAGCCCGGCAAGGCCTCGACCGGTAAGGGTGTCTCGAGCACCAGCGCCGTGGGCACCAAACCCGGTGTCGCATTCAAGCCGGCAGCAACCAGCGCAGCCAGAGCCTCCTCGCGAGTGCCCCGAGTCAGGTCGACCCGCAAGGTCATCGGCGGGGTCTCGTTGCCAGCAGCCAGAATGTCCGCTGCCTGATCACCCCAGGCCGCATTGAGCGCCTTGAACAGCCAACGCGGGTGAGCGGCAGCAGTGGCCGGATCGGCATCCACCTGCGCAAACAGCGACTCGCCCTCGCGCACCAGCCGGCGCAGCGCGGCATTGACGAAACCGGCAGCCGGCGCACAGCCCAGCAGCCGCGCGGCATCGACGGCGATGTTGACCGCCGACGCAGCCGGAGCACGTGAGTAAATGACCTGATGAGCAGCCACTATCAGCAGCGCATGCAACAGGGGCTGCGGCTTGCGATCGGGGCGCTGCTGCAGACGCTGCACCACTGCCGCCAAGCGCAGATACCAGCGCAGACTGCCGGTGAGAATGGCGCGTACTGCACCGCGCAGTTCGGGCGGCACCTGCACCGCGGTCAAGGCCTCTTCGGCAATCCAGCCACGGGTCACTACGACGTCGAGCGCTTGGGCGGCCAGTGCCAGCGCCGGCGAGCCCGGGGCTGCTACAGTGCGCGCAGGCGCGGTCACGAGAAACACCGGTTGGCACCGGCAGCGGCGCCCTCGGCATTGGCAAAATCGCGCGCAGCGACAGCCCTGCGGCCGGCGCGCTGCAGTTCATCGATACCCAGCACACCGGTGCCGCAGGCCACGGCCAAACTGCCGGCTTGCAAGCCCAGCAGCGTGCCCGGCACTGCGCCGGATGGTGCCTGGCCAGACAGCACTCGACTGCGCAACAGCTTGACCGGCTCGCCGGCATAGACCGCATGGGCCGCGGGCCAAGGGTTGAAGGCGCGGATCTGGCGGTCCAACTGCTGTGCCGGCTGCTGCCAGTCCAGCCGCGCCTCGTCACGCGTGAGCTTGTCAGCCCAGGTCACACCCTCGATCGGTTGCGCCGTGGCGTGCAGCGTGCCGGCCTGCAGGCCGTCAATCGTTTGCAACAGCAGCTCGGCGCCCAGCGGCGCCAGCGCGTCGTGCAGTTCACCGGCCACCATGCCCGGGCCGATCGGCAGCGCCTGACGCAACAGCATCGCGCCAGTGTCCAAACCCTCATCCATCTGCATGATCGTCACACCACTCTCGATATCACCGGCCAGCACGGCCCGTTGGATAGGGGCCGCACCGCGCCAGCGGGGCAGCAGTGAAGCATGAATATTGAGGCAACCCAGTCTCGGCAGCGCCAGCACCTCGGGCGGCAGGATCAGCCCATAGGCCACCACCACCAGCAGGTCCAGCGACCAGTCACGCAGTTGCTGCCGGGCCGCCACCGCATCGGGCGCATCACCGCGCAGGCGCAGCGGCTGCAGCACGGGCAGGTGCAGTTCGAGCGCGCGCTGCTTGACCGCACTGGGCGTCAGCACACGGCCCCGGCCGGCGGGCCTGTCGGGCTGGGTCAGTACGCCCAACACCGGGCCGCGTGCGGCCAACGCCGACAATGCAGCGACCGCAAACGGCGGGGTGCCTGCGAACGCGATTCGCAGGGTCATGCGGTGCGGCTGCGCCGCTCCTTGTCGAGCTTTTTGCGGATGCGTTGGCGCTTGAGCTCGGAGAGGTAATCGACGAACAGCTTGCCGTCGAGATGATCCATTTCGTGCTGCAGACAGACCGCCAGCAGGCCGTCGAGTGACTGTTGCTGCCACTGGCCCTCGGCATCCTGCCAGCGGGCGCTGATGCGTTCGGCACGCGGCACATCGTCATAAATACCTGGCACAGACAGGCAGCCTTCCTCGCCGGCGGCATTGCCTTCCTTGCTGAGGATTTCGGGATTGATGAACACCTGCCGGCCGGTCTTGTCCTCGCTGAGGTCCATGACGATGAGCTGGTGGTGCCAGTCGATCTGGCTGGCGGCAAGCCCGATGCCCGGCGCGGCATACATGGTCTCAAACATGTCTTCGATGCGCTGGCGCAGCGCGGCATCAAAGGCAGTGACCGGCCGCGCTTTGGTGCGCAGCCGCGGGTCGGGATATTCAAGGATGGTCAACAGTGCCATGCGTGTCTCGTCACGAATCAGATAGTGGTCGGACAGTCGGATGTCGGGCCAGTTCACGGGATATTCCAGTCTCCCGTGACGGATTCCACAAACCGCGCGCAGCTTGGAGGCGCTGTCCGGTCGGGCAGTCTATAACACTGGCATCACGACGCTGCGACTGCCGCGCCGAACGGAGCCTGCCGATGCCATCCATACCCCCTGTGCTACGGCCCCTGCCGAACCTGCTCCTGGCCGCCCTGCTGCTGGGCTTGACCGGCTGCGCACTGCTGCATCGCAAGGCTGCCAACCTGCCGACGCCGGCTGCGCCGGTGGCCCAAACCACTGACGCCCCGGCTCAGGCCCAAGGCAATGCCATCGATACCGCCGTGGGCCGCAGTGCGGCAGGCATCGTCACGGTCCTGCCGGAAGTGCGCAGTGTTGCCGCCGCCGGGACCATCGCGACCATTCCTTATGATGCGATCGCCAGCTTTCTCTCCAAACCACTGCTGATCAGCCCCACCGAGCTGCGCAGCGCCGCACGCATCAGCGTACTGCGCGATGACCATGTGGCCGTCGGCGCCCCGCATGTCGTCCACATTAAGGGCCTGGCCCAAGCCGGCGCCGGGCGCTACGCCGTGGTGCGTGCCGGGGAGCCGCTGCTGGATCCGCAGAGCCACAAGCTGCTGGGCTATCTGGGTATACCGATCGGCACGGTGCAGGTCGAGCAGACCGCAGCGCTGAGCGAAGGGCGTCTGGTCGAATCACGGCGCGAAGCCCAGGCTGACGATCTGGTGTTCCCGGACGATGGCAACATCCGTCAGGACTTCACGCCAGAGCCGGCGCCGCCGGGTGTGGCCGGCGAAATCATTGCGGTGATCGACGGCGTCAGCATGATCGGGCAGTACCAAGTGGTGGCCGTCAATCGCGGCAGTGAGCACGGACTGCTGCCGGGCCACCTGCTGCAAATCCGCTCGCCAGAGGCCGCCGTCGGCACGCTGATGGTCTTCAAGATCTATCCCAAACTCAGCTATGCGCTGACGCTACGGCTGCTGGCGCCGGTACGCATCGCCTATCCGGTCGTCAGTCCCTGAACAGGCTGCGCACCACGCATTAACCGGTATTCGCAGCGGATAGTGCGCTTCTTCTAAAGATCGTACCGCCGCCACACTGCGCGGCGATGGCTACCGATTTCTCTTTGCCGCATTTCTGGGCCGCGGTCATCCGCGCGCCTCACCTGCATGCCGATCATCTGGCGCGCGCCTTGGCTGTGGCCGGCGAGCCGGCGGGCTTATGGCGCCAAACGGCGCCGCAGCTGCAGGCGCTGGGGCTACCACCGTCGGCCAGTGCGCTGCTGGCAGATCCACCCTGCGCCCTACTCGATGCCGACCTGCGCTGGCACGAGCGCCACAGCCTGCGGCTGCTGGCTTACCTGGATGCCGACTACCCGCCGCAACTGCTGCAGGTGCCAGCCGCCCCAGCCGCGCTGTATGTGCGCGGCAGTGTCGCCGTGCTCTCGCAACCGCAGTTGGCACTGGTTGGCAGCCGTCACCCCACCGCCGCAGGTCGTAGCACTGCCTTCGAGTTCGCTTTGCGTTACGGCAGCGATGGTCTGGTGGTCACCAGCGGCTTGGCCCAAGGCATCGACACTGCCGCCCATGAGGGTGCACTGGCGGCCGGCGCAGCCACCGTCGCGGTCTGCGGTACCGGCCTGGACCGCTGCTATCCGGCACACAACGCCGCACTGGCCGAGCGCATTGCCGCCAGCGGTGCGCTGCTGTCCGAATTTGCGCCGGGTACGCCGCCCGAGGCGGCCAACTTTCCGCGCCGCAACCGCATCATCAGCGGGCTGTGCCGCGGCACACTGGTTATCGAGGCCGCGCGCGACAGCGGCTCACTCATTACAGCCCGCCGCGCCCTCGAACAGGGCCGCGAAGTGCTGGCCGTACCGGGCTCCATCCGCAGCCCTACCGCCCTCGGTTGTCTCGACCTTCTGCGCGAAGGCGCCTCGCTGGTTATCGACCCTGCCGATGCCTACCCCTGTATTGGCCTCACCACACAATATTTTTCCGTTCCAAAACAGTCTTTTACAGCATCTTCGGCCGCCCTCCTGTTGGACAAGACCGGGGAAATGCTGTTAGATGCCCTCGGTTTCGAGCCCGCGGGCCTGGACGAATTGCTCGTCCGAACGGGCCTGGCGATAGGTCCACTGACCGCCTCGCTGCAGGTCCTCGAACTCGAACGCCACATCGAATCCCTGCCGGGCGGGCTTTACTGCCGTGTCCGGTAACCGACTGTTTCCGGTGAACCTGACTGATGAACGGCACCGTCCTAGACATCCTCATTTACGTGTTCGATCGCTATATGTTCGACGAGGTACCAGAAGTGCCCGAACGTGAAGCGCTGGCGCGTGATCTTGAGAGCGCAGGCTTCGGCGAGGCCAATGTCGAGCGCGCGCTCGACTGGCTGGCCGACCTGGCGGGCGAACGCAATCGTCCCGAGCTCGACCTGGTCGAGCGCACCGCAGGCGAAGCCAACACGGCATCGCCGCCGTCCATCCGCGCCTATCTGCCGCAAGAGCTGGCACGTCTGCCGGTCGACTGCCGCGGGTTGCTGTTGTCTCTGGAACAGGCCGGTATCCTCAACGCGCTGCAACGCGAGATCGTCATCGATCGCCTGATGGCGCTGGATGCCGAAGACTTCGATCTCGAACAAGTCCGCTGGGTCGTTCTGATGGTGCTCTCCAGCCAGCCGGGCCAAGAACAAGCCTGCGCCCGCATGGAAGACATCGTGTTCGATCTGCCCGGCTCGGCCACGCACTGACAGTGCCGGGTGCCTCACGGCGCCCTCACCACACCACCGCAATGGCAGAAAACTTAGTCATCGTCGAATCACCGGCCAAGGCCAAGACCATCAAGAAGTACCTGGGTAAGGACTTCGAGGTGCTCGCCTCCTATGGTCATGTCCGCGACCTCGTTCCCAAAGAAGGTTCGGTTGATACCGGGCATGGCTTTGCCATGAACTACCGGGTCATCGAGCGCAACGAAAAGCACGTCGACGCCATATCCAAGGCGCTGCGTAAAGCCAAGGCGCTGTTCCTGGCAACTGACCCGGACCGCGAGGGCGAGGCCATCTCGTGGCATCTGCACGAGCTGCTCAAAGAGCGTGGCGAGCTCGAGGGCAAGACAGTGCATCGCGTAGCCTTCTACGAGATCACCAAGAACGCCATCAAAGCCGCTATCGCTGCACCTCGCGACCTGGCGATGGATCTGGTTAACGCGCAGCAAGCGCGCCGCGCGCTCGATCATTTGGTGGGCTTCAACCTGTCGCCGCTGCTGTGGAAGAAAGTGCGCCAGGGCCTGTCGGCCGGCCGCGTCCAAAGCCCCGCACTGCGCATGATCGTTGAGCGCGATGAATCCATCGACGCGTTCATCCCGCAGGAATACTGGACGCTGGACGCTGAAGGCGAGCACAGCGACACGCGCTTTCCGATCAAGCTCATCGAATTCCGTGGCACCAAGGTCGAGCAGTTCAGCTTCACCAACGAGACCACCGCACGCGACGTCGAAGCCACCTTGGCAGCCGCCGCGGCCGGCGCGCTGTCGGTGCTCACCATCGACCGCAAGCAGCGCCGCCGCAATCCGGCACCACCGTTCACCACCTCTACGCTGCAGCAGGAAGCCGCGCGCAAGCTGGGTTTCTCCGCACAGCGCACGATGAGCCTGGCGCAAAAGCTGTATGAAGGCGTCGACTTCGGCGAAGGCGCCGTCGGTCTCATCAGTTATATGCGTACCGATTCCGTGTCGCTGGGTGCCGAGGCCATCACCGAGATCCGCGGCACGATCGAACAGCTCTACGGCCGCGAGGCTGTGGCCGAAGACATCCGCGTCTTCAAGACCAAGTCCAAGAACGCACAAGAAGCTCACGAAGGCATCCGGCCGACGTCGGCCACGCGCACGCCTGCAGAACTGGAAGGCAAGATCGATGCCGACCAACTCAAGCTCTACGCGTTGGTGTGGAAGCGCACGCTGGCCAGCCAGATGGCACCGGCGGTGTACGACACCGTTGCCATCGACATGCAGGCCGGCAAGGGCAGCGGCACCGACCGCCACATGTTCCGCGCCAACGGCTCCACGCTGGTCAAGCCCGGCTTCATCGCCGTCTATCAGGAAGGTCGCGACGACACCGCCGATGACGACGACGACCATGTGTTGCCGCCGATGCAAGTGGGCGATCGCGTCACGCTGGCCAGCCTCAAGGGCGAACAGCATTTCACTGAGCCACCGCCGCGCTTCTCTGAAGCCTCGCTGGTCAAGGCACTCGAAGAACACGGCATCGGCCGGCCTTCGACCTATGCTTCGATCATCTCCACGCTAAAGAATCGTGAATACGTCGACATGGATGCGCGGCGTTTCATTGCCACCGACATCGGCAAGATCGTCAGCCGCTTCCTCACCGAATACTTCACGCAGTACGTGCAATACGGCTACACCGCCGCGATGGAAGACGAGCTCGATGCCGTCAGCCGTGGCGAAGAGCCTTGGACCACGCCACTGGAAAAGTTCTGGCAGCCGTTCATCGATCAGGTCAACCACATCGAGGCCACGGTCAGCCGCGAACAAGTGGCTATGTCGCGCGAACTGGGCACCGATCCGGTGTCGGGCCGGCCAGTGTCCGTGCGCATGGGCCGCTTCGGACCGTTCGTGCAGGCTGGCACCAAAGACGACGAAGAAAAACCCAAGTTCGCAGGCCTGCGTCCCGGCCAGAAGATGGACACCATCACGCTGGACGAGGCGCTGTACCTGTTCCAGCTGCCGCGCAAGCTGGGCGACACCGACGAGGGCGAGCCAATCAGCGTGGCCATCGGCCAGTTCGGGCCCTACGTCAAATACGGCGCCAAATACGTCTCGCTCAAAGAAGACGACCCGTACACCGTGACGCGTGAGCGTGCCATCGAAGTCATCGCCGCCAAGCAGCTGGCCGATGCCAATCGCCTCATCCACGACTTCGGGGTCGATGACATTCAGGTGCTCAACGGTCGCTATGGCCCCTACATCACCGACAAGCAGCGCAATGCGCGCATCCCCAAGGATCGCGATCCCAAGACGCTGACGCTCGATGAGTGCCGCGCACTGCTGGCGGCTGCGCCGGTGCGCCCGCAGCGCGGACGCTTCGGCAAAAAAGCCAAGACACCGGCCAAGAGCGCCAAGGCAAAAACCGCAGCGGCAGCAGCGGAGGCTAAACCGGCCAAAGCCAAGGCCAAGGCCCCGGCCAAAAAGGCCAAGAAAAAAGCCAAGCGCAAGAGCGCCGCTAAAGCCAAATCCACCAAAGCCAAGGCCAAAGCCGTCGCGGCGCCCAAGCCCACGCAGGCAGGCGCGGCGGGCTGACACGCGTCCCCGCCAGCCATGCAGTACCGTCACGCCTTCCATGCCGGCAACTTTGCAGACGTGCACAAGCACGTCGCGTTGTTGGCCTTGCATGCTGCGCTGGCGCGCAAGGACAAAGGCTATTTTCATCTCGATACGCATAGCGGCAGCGGCCTCTACGACCTCAAGGGTGAACAAGCCCGGCGCGGCAACGAGTCGTCAGCCGGCGTCGATCGCCTGCAAGACATCGCCGCACCGCGCAGCCCCGAGATCGCCCACTATCTAGAGGCGCTGGCCAGCGTACGAAGCAGCAGCGGCGCGCACACCTATCCCGGTTCACCAATGCTCAGCGCCAGCGCGTTGCGCCCGGTGGATCGCGGCGTGTGCGTGGAGTTCGTCGCCCAGGAATCGCGGCAGTTGCAGCGTGCACTCGATGCCAGCTTCCTGCCCGGTGCCAGCCGATTGCGTGTTGAAGCAGGCGATGGCTATCAGCGGCTGGTGGCCTCAATGCCACCACTCGAACGGCGCGCACTGGTGCTCATCGATCCGCCCTACGAAGAGGCCGATGAGTTCGCCCGCATCCTTGCCGTGCTACCCGAAGCACTGCGGCGTCTCGACAGCGCGGTGATCGCCGTGTGGTTTCCGCTCAAACGCCAGCGCGACACAGACCTGTGGCTGGCCAAAGTGTCGCGCAGCATTACGCAGCCCACCTTGGCGGCGCAGTTGTGGCTGCACCCGCGCGACACGGCAGCAGGCCTTAACGGCTCGGGGCTGCTGGTGGTCAATCCGCCCTGGCAGTTCGATCAGCGCGCTGCGCAGTGGCAAGAAGAGTTACGTGAACTGCTCGGCGGTGGCGTCGACAGCGGCAGCGATGTGCGGTGGATCGTTAATGAATGAGCTCGATACTTTGCAGCCCCCGCTGACCGCACTCAATACCTATGCGGTCATCGGTCATCCCGTACGGCACAGCCGCTCGCCGTTTATTCACGAGCGCTTTGCGCGCCAGTGCGAGCAAACACTGCGCTACATCCGCATCGATGCCACTGCCGAAGCCTTCGAAGGTGTAGTCGGACGGTTCTTCGCTCAAGGCGGCAAAGGCCTCAACGTCACATTGCCGCATAAACAAGCTGCTGCCGCGCTGGCCACCTCATTGTCATCGCGCGCGGCGCGCGCCGGTGCAGTCAACACGCTGTTGCTGCGCGACGATGGACTGCTGCACGGTGATAACACCGACGGCGTAGGTCTGGTGCGCGATCTCACCGGCAGCTTCGGCGTCACGGTCGGCAGCCGTCGCGTGCTGCTGCTCGGTGCAGGCGGTGCGGCGCGCGGCGTACTCGATCCACTGCTGGCACTGCAGCCGGCAGAGCTGGTTATTGCCAACCGCACTGCAACACGCGCCCTCGAGTTGGCAGACAGCTTTGCCGACATGGGCCCGGTGCGCGGCTGCGGTCTCGACGAACTGCAAGGCGCGCCCTTCGACATCGTCATCAATGCCACCGCCAGCAGCATCGGCGGCGAAACGCTGCCGCTGCCATCCGGCTGCGTTCAGGCACACAGCTTCTGCTACGACATGGGCTATGCCCCCGAAGACACGCCGTTTGTGCGCTGGGCCCTGGAACGTGGCGTCACGCGCGCAGTGATGGGACTTGGCATGTTGGTTGAACAGGCCGCCGAAGCGTTTTATCTGTGGCGCGGTCAGCGACCCGACACCGCACCCGTGTTGGCCGCACTCAAGGTTGAGCTCTCCCCACTCAGCTGACCGGCCGCCCCGCGTGCTGCCAAGCGGTCACTGCCGCGCGACCGATGTCGGCTTGATCCGTAAAAAACCCGTCCACTCCAGCGCGCAACAGGCCATCAATCTCCGTCTGCAAATCCCCGTGCTCACGCGGATCATCGCCACGCTGCAAAGCCGGCGGCACAAAATAATTTTCGGCGCGCAGTGTCCAAGGCACCAACTGCAAACCCGCTGCATGCGCATCAGCTACTAATCGCGTAGCTGGCGCCAGCGCACCGCCTGGCGTCAGCGGCTGCACCAAACGCTTGGCAGCACCGAGCACATGCGCAAACTGCGCCACTTGAGCAAGTCCCGCCGGCAGCAACACTGCCGCATCGATCGACTCGTCAACCAGATACACCAGACGATGCTCGCAGCGCTGTCGCAGCACGCGTAGATTGCCCTGCTCAAACGATTGGATAAACACCGGCGCGCCATGCAAGTCGCGCTGCAGCGCCTTCAACAACGGCTCTTCAAATGGCAGGCCCAGCGCAGCAAAGTGCGAGGGATGCTTGGTCTCGGGTGCAATACCCACGGGTGCCAAGCCCTGTTGCACACGCTGCGCATTGACCTGCGCCAGCATCACCAGGATTGCCTCGAAGGTGGGAATGCCATAGCGGCCATCATGCTGTGCGTTAATCGGACGCAACTGCGGCAAGCGTTCGCGAGCACGCAGCGTGGCCAGCTCCGCTGCCGTAAAGTCTTCGGTGAACCAGCCATCCATCAGCTGGCCATCAATGCTCTGCGTGCGACGACGTGACGCAAACTGCGATCGCACCGCCACATCGGTGGTGCCAGAGATCTCGTTCTCATGGCGCGCCACCAGCACACCATCACGTGTCATCACCAAGTCGGGCTCGATGACATCTGCGCCCATTTCAATGGCCAGCAGATACGCCTCGAGCGTGTGCTCTGGCAAATAGCCGCTGGCGCCGCGATGCGCAAAAACCAGCGGCGGCGCGCTCATCGCATCGTCACCAATTCTTCGGCGCTGGTCGGGTGCAGCGCGACGGTGTCGTCAAAGTCGCGCTTGGTCGCGCCCATGCGCACCGCCACAGCAAAACCCTGCAACATCTCATCGGCACCACCACCCATGATGTGCACACCCACCACTTTGCGGTCGGGACCCACACACACCAGCTTCATGCGCGTCTTGGGTTTGGCCGTGGTCATCGCGTGATACATCGGCACGAAGGTAGAGGTGAATACCTGCACTGCATCACCGTGCAGTTCACGCGCCTGCGCCTCGCTCAGCCCCACTGTGCCAATAGGCGGATGACTAAAGACCACCGTAGGAATGGTGTGATAGTCCAGCTTGCGATCGGTCATGCCGCCCCACAGCCGATCTGCCAAACGTCGCCCCGCTGCAATGGCCACCGGCGTCAACGGTGCCTGGCCGGTCACATCGCCAATGGCCAACACACCCGGCACATTGGTCTGCTGCCATTCATCCACCAGCACATGACCGGCGGCATCCAGCGCCACACCCAGCGATGCATCGATGCACTGCGACAACGGATCGCGACCGATGGCTGTGATCACACAATCGACCGGCGCCAGCACGCGGCCGTCAGACAACGTGACATGCACGCCCTGTTCATTGCGGCGCAGCGCGGCAGGCTCCGCACCTATCACGCGCGCAATACCCGACTGCTGCAGGGATTCTTCTAGGCCTTCGACCAGCAGTGCATCAAAGCCGCGCAGCACCTGCGCGCCGCGCGACAGCAAGCTGACCTCGCTGCCCAACGCCGCAAACACGCCGGCCAGTTCGACGGCGATATAGCCACCACCGACCACCAGCACGCGCGCCGGCCGCTGCGGCAATTCAAAGAAACCATCGGAGTCCAGCGCCAGCTCACCGCCGGGCACCGTCAGACGGCGCGGGCGACCACCGGGGGCCAACAACACCCGCGGCGCACGCAGTCGCTGACCATCGACATCGACCTCGCCCGGTGCCACCAAGCGTGCCCAACCGCGCACCAGCTGCACCTTGCGGTTGCCCAGATTGCGCTCGTAAATGCCATTGAGCCGCTCGATATAGGCATCGCGCTTGGCTTTAAGCGTGGGCCAGTCGTGACCGCCGGCTGTCAGCGAGAAGCCATATTCGGGTGCGTCGTGCAGTGCGTGGGCCAGCTGGGCAGCGTTCCACATCACCTTTTTCGGCACACAACCGACGTTGACGCAGGTGCCGCCCAGACGCCCGGACTCCACCAGCACCACGCGCGCGCCGTACTCTGCTGCCCTCTGAGCGGCCGCCAAGCCCCCGCTGCCGCCGCCAATCACGATCAAGTCACAGTCGGTAGTCATGGATTTTTTACGCAGGTGGCCGAAATATTTTTAAATGGTACACCTGCACGCATTTCGCCCTGCGACGTCTCGGGTAGACTGTTCTATCGCATTCGAATTGCTGGGCTTCTTCATGGACCAACCCAATCCGCTGCTGCGCGGGCTCACCCTGCCGGCGTTTTCGCAAATCCGCCCCGAGCATGTCTTGCCGGCAGTGCAGACGCTGCTGGCCGACAACCGTGCGCGCTTGGCGCAAATCGAAGCCGAGCCCAACCCCACTTTTGCCAGCGTGGTCGAGCCGCTCGAAGACATGGGTCATGACCTGACCCGCGGCTGGTCGCCCATCAGCCACCTGTACGGGGTGATCAACTCCGAGGAATTGCGCGAGCAGTACAATGCCTGCCTTCCGTTACTGTCTGAATACAGCACCGATCTGTCGCAGAGCCGCGCGCTGTACAAGGCCTACCAAACCGTACTCGATAAAGAGGGCGCAAAGCTCAATCCCGCACAGCGCATGGTGGTCGATCACGCGCTGCGTGATTTCCGCTTGGCGGGCGTCGGCCTGGAAGGCCCGCAACAAGAGCGCTTCAAAGCCATCATGCTCGAGCTATCGAGCTTGGGCGCCAAATTTGAAGAAAACGTACTCGATGCCACCAACGACTTCAGCTACCCGGTAGCCGATGTAGCCCAGTTGGATGGCCTCAACCCCACCATCGTCGCGCAAGCGCGCGAGCGCGCGGTGGCTGCCGGCCAGTCGGGCTGGCTGCTGGCGCTCGACCAACCCACTTATGTGGCCGTGGTCACCGACGCCAAATCACCGGCACTGCGGCGCACGTTCTATCGTGCCTGGAGCACCCGCGGCTCCGACCAAGGCACCGAAGCCGTTGCCCGCTGGAACAACGACCCCGTCATGGAGCAGCTGCTTAAGCTGCGACACGAGTTGGCGCTGCTGCTGGGCTTCCCCAATTTCGCCGCCTATGTGCTCTCTACGCGCATGGCCAAGAGCGTCGATGAGGTGCTGACCTTCCTGCGCAAGATGGCCACAGCGGCGCGCCCGGCTGCCCTGCGTGACATTGCAGAGCTAGAGACGTTCGCCGGCCGCAAGCTCGACGCCTGGGACATCAGCTACTACAGCGAACGCCTGCAAGAAGCGCACTACAGCGTCTCGCAAGAAGAGCTGCGGCAGTACTTCCCGCTGCCGCGCGTACTCGACGGTGTGTTCGATGTCATCCAGCGCCTGTTTCACGTCAGCATCGCGGTGCGTGACGACGTCGAGGTGTGGCACCCCGACGCCCGCTACTACGACCTGCGCAACGCCAACGGCCAGATCATCGGCGGCTTCTACCTCGATCCCTATGCCCGCCCGAACAAGCGCAGCGGCGCCTGGATGGACGACTGCGTCACCCGCAAGGTCACCCCGGCCGGCAATGCCCTGCCCGTGGCCTATCTGGTGTGCAATGCCCTGCCGGGCAACGCCGACAAGCCGGCACTGCTCACCCACGACGACGTGGTCACCCTGTTCCATGAGTTCGGCCACGGCCTGCATCACATGCTTACGCGGGTCGATTACCCCAGCGTCGCCGGCACCAACGGCGTGGCCTGGGATGCCATCGAGCTGCCCAGCCAATTCCTCGAAAACTATGCGTGGGACCCGCAGGTGCTGGCACAGATCGCCGTGCACCACGCCACCGGTGAGGCACTGCCCGCGGCCAAGGTCGCGCAGTTGATCCGCACGCGCAGCTTCCAAGCCGGCTTGGCCACACTGCGCCAGTGCGAATTCTCTCTGTTCGACTTCCGGCTGCATGCCGAATACGACCCGGCGCAGGGCGCGCGGGTGCGCGAGTTGCTGGCCGAGGTGCGTGCCGAGGTGTCGGTGATCGCCATCCCCGCCTGGAACCGCTACCCCAACAACTTCGGGCACATCTTCGCGGGCGGCTATGCCGCTGGCTACTACAGCTATAAGTGGGCCGAAGTGCTGGCCGCCGATGCCTTTGCTGCTTTTCAGGAAGCCGGCAGCTTCGACCAGGTCACGGCACAGCGCTTCGTCGATGCCATCCTGTCGCAGGGTGGCGCACGCGATGCACTCGAGGCCTTCGTGGCCTTCCGCGGTCGCGAACCCGACATCGAACCGCTGCTCAAGCTGCACGGCATCGCGGCCTAAGGCCACGCCGTGCAGATCGCCAGCTGGAACGTCAACTCACTCAAAGTACGACTGCCGCAACTGCTGCAGTGGCTGCAGGCCAATCCTGTTGATGTGATCGGTCTGCAAGAGACCAAACTCGAAGACCACAACTTCCCGCGCGCCGACATCGAGGCCGCCGGCTACCACGTGGCCTTCAGCGGCCAGAAGACCTACAACGGCGTGGCACTGCTGTCGCGCCACCCGCTCACCGATGTCTCGGTAGAGCTGGACGCCGAAGACCCGCAGCGGCGTTTCATCGCGGCCACCTGCAACGGCATCCGCTGCATCAACGTCTATGTGCCCAACGGCCAGGCGCTCGACTCGGACAAATACCCCTACAAGCTGCGCTGGCTGCAACACCTGCAGCAGCGCGTGCAAACCGAGCTGGCTGCCCATCCGCAGCTGGTGATCACCGGCGACTTCAACATCGCTCCCGACGATCGCGATGTACACGATCCGGCAGCTTGGGCAGGGCAAATTCTTTGCAGTGACCCGGAGCGCGCTGCGTTGCAGTCGCTGCTGGCACTGGGCCTGCACGACAGTTTCCGACTGTTCGAGCAGCCACCGGCCTCGTTCAGCTGGTGGGATTACCGTCAGGCAGGCTTTCGCCGCAATCTGGGCCTGCGCATCGATCTGGTGTTGGCCAGCGAGGCGCTGCGCACTGGCTGCACTGCGTCGCTCATCGATCGTGAGCCGCGCCGCGCCGAACGGCCCTCAGATCACGCACCTGTGGTGGCGCACTTCACTGTGCTTTGACATACAACGCGATCCGCGTTGCAAAGTGTGTGTGACATCACTGGCAAGCAGTGACACCTCGCCCCTACACTGCGTCGCTCATGCACAGCACCCGCCGCAGCGATTACGACGTCACCAATACCGTGCTGGTCAGTTCAGCACCTGCGGTATGCGATGCCATTCGTGAACTGTATGCAGCCGTTTGGCCAGGCGCTCCCTTTGACGCCATCGCGCGCGCCTGTCATGACTTCGAACAGGCCTTCACCGGTCGTATGCCCGGCTACTTCGGCGTCGATACGGTCTATCACGATCAACAGCACAGCCTCGATGTCACGCTGGCCATGGCGCGGTTGCTGGCCGGCTACGAAATAACCCATCGCGGTACACGTTGGGCGATGGGCGCGGAACGCGCTGCAGTAGGCGTGGTCATGGCGCTGTTTCATGACATCGGCTATCTGCGCGAAGTCGGTGAAAGCGCCAGCAACGGCGCCGAGTTCACCCGCAATCATGTGTCGCGCAGCGCGCGCTTCATCGAGCACTGGCTGCCGCGCGCCGGCTTGGGTCACTGGGCACACATCACCAGCGAAGTGGTGCACTTCACCGGCTACGAGCGCAGCTTCGAGCAGATCGGCAGCGTCATCACCGATCCGCGCGACATCAAGCTGGGGCACCTATTGGGTACGGCCGACATGATCGCGCAGATGGCCGACCGCTGTTACCTGGAAAAATGCCGCGACCGGCTGTATCCAGAGTTCGTATTGGGTGGCGTGGCCGTGCCGATGGGTGGCGCCAAGGTGCGCTATGCCTCGGGTCTGGATCTGCTACGCCAGACGCCAGGCTTTATTTTGGATGTGCGTCACAAGCGCCTGGAGGCCGGCTTCGATTTCGCCTACCGCTATGTCGAGCCGCTGTTCGAAGGCCGCAATCCCTACATCGAATCCATCGAACGCACGCTGGTGTATCTGCAGCGCGTGCTGCGCAGCGAAAGCTGGCGGCTGCTGCGACGCACACCGCGGGTGTTTGCGGCACGGCCCAACACCATGGGCAGCGTGCGCGGTCTGGTCACCGACTACATCAACCGCTCGTGGAGTCGTCCTTGAGCAAGGCCGGAGCAGCCAGCGCCCGCGGCGAAGCCGCCGCTACGTTCCGTACATAACGCGCATGCAGAGCCGGCAATTGCGCTGCCACCACGGCCGCATCGTCCAGTTGTGCCTCCTGCAGCGCAGCAGCCAGACACTCCACACTCAAGGCCTGCAGTGCCGGCACGGCCAGCGGGGCCCAACTCAAGTGCCAAGGCTCGGGCCGTACGCCACCACGGTCCGCTGCATAAGGGCGAAAGAACCCAAAGTCCTCTGCCGCGCCGCTGTCGAGCCAACGCCCCAGGCGCGCAAACACACCACCTTCAGCGTATTCAGCCGGCAGCAGCTGCGGCGACTGACCGGCCGGCAAGGCGGCCAAGTCGATGACATCCAGATCGCTGCCCCAGTGATGGCGGCTGGCACCCGGCAAGGCAGACCACTCAAGGATGGCCGCCACGCGCTGCGCCGGTGCCAGGCACAGCGCATCCAGCGGCTCGCCGGCTGCATCCAGCAGTGGCCGTTCGCCCCGGCATTTGCCGTTCCAGATCGCCAGCTGCCGGGCAAAGTCGCGAAAACCCGACGCCGCCTGCAAGTGCAGCCCCTCGGCCAGAGCAGCGGCCTGCAAGGCCAACCAGGCTTGGGCAGCGCCGGGGTGCAGCAGACAAGTCTGTCCGGCAACCGCCACCACATGCGTGGCGCTACGGCCGGTCAACTGCAAGGGATCGAGAACTGCGGCAAACATGGCCTCATTCTAGTGCGCGTAAGATCGACAGCAACCGCATGAGCAACATCAAACTCAAATACGCGCTGTACGGCGCAGCTCTGGCACTGCTGTTGGCCCTCGTGGCGACCGCGTTGCAACTGCTCGAGGCTGGACTGTCGTCCGGCGATGGCAGCTTCAGTCACCTGACGCTGGCCGCGGTGCTGCGCATGGGTGGTTTGACGGCGCTGGGGGCCCTGCTGGCCTTCTTGTATGGGGGTCGCCTGGCGCAGAGCGTCGACGGCCTCAATCGCAGTGCCGAACGCATCGGCCAAGGGGACTATTCGCAACCGGTCAGGGCCAGCCTCAGTCACGAGTTCAACGGGCTGCAACAGACTCTGGAGCAGATGCGCCAGCGCTTGACCCAAACCACGGTCACGCGCGACTACCTGCAGAACATCATCGACAGCATGAACGATGCAGTGTTCGTCACCGGCCCGGATGACCTGATCCGCATCGCTAACAAAGCCGCCTGCCGACTCACCGGTCTAGACCAGCCGGAGCTGATGACGCGCCAGTTTCCGTCCTTGCTTGATCCGGTCTCGGGCATGACTGCCGAGGTGCTGCTGCAACGTGCCAGCGACAGCGGCGAAACTGTACTGCGCACGGTCAGTGGTCAGACCATTCCCGTGTCGATCAGCACTGCCGCATTGACCGCCAACGACGCGCAGTTCACCGGCAACATCTACGTCGCGCGCGACATTACCGAGCGCAAGCGTGCCGAGCGGCGCATCCGCTATCTGGCCAGCCACGACACGCTCACCAAGATTCCCAATCGACTGCAATTTCAGCATCTGCTGCAACAGGCTATCGCGCGCACCCAGCGCAGTGATGGGGCCGTGGCCATGTTGTATCTGGACATGGACCGATTCAAAGAGGTCAACGACACCTTCGGTCATGCCGCAGGCGACCGCGTGCTGGAAGTACTCACCGAGCGACTGACCCGCGTAGTGCCTGCCGATGCGGTGATGGGCCGGTTGGCCGGCGACGAGTTTGCACTGTTCCTTGAGGGCGATTCACTCACCACGGTTCGCACTGCCGTACG
>CANFSB010000016.1 GCA_947449495.1 Pseudomonadota bacterium | reverse complement strand
GGAGACAGTGTGGTGCTGATTGCCCCACAGGGTTCGGCCACGCCGACCGGCATCATGCCGCGCATGCGTCGGTTCACGGTCACTGGTGTGTTTCGTGCCGGTATGTATGAGTTTGACCGGGGCCTGGCCTTGGTCAACATCCAGGATGCAGCACGCTTGTATCGCATGGGCGAGGGCGTTACCGGTATACGACTGGCATTGGCTGATCCGCTACAGGCACCTGCTGTGGTGCGGGAGTTGGCGCTGTCATTGGGGGGTGGCTTCTATGTCAGTGATTGGACACGCAACCACGCCAACTTTTTCCGCTCCATCCAAATGACCAAGTCGATGTTGTTTGTGATCCTGCTGATGGTGGTGGGTGTGGCAGCATTTAACATCGTAGCAACGCTGGTGATGATCGTTAAAGACAAGCAATCAGACATCGCCATCCTGCGCACCTTGGGCGCATCACCGCGCAGTCTGCTGCTGGCGTTCGGACTGCAAGGCGTGTTGATCGGCCTTGCCGGCATTGCGCTGGGCACATTGCTCGGCGCGCTGATATCGCACAATCTCCAAATGTTGGTGCACGCACTCGAGCGCGTCACCGGTCAGAGCTTCCTCGATGCGAAGGTGTACTTCATGAGTGATCTTCCCGCTCGCGTGCAGTGGCTGGATGTGCTGCAAGTCGGTGGCGTGGCCTTCCTGTTGTGCGCGCTGGCCACGCTGTATCCGGCCTGGCGTGCGTCGCGCACGGCACCTGCGCAGGCATTGCGTCATGAGTAAGCAGACAGCTGTGCTGCAGGCTACCGGCCTACAGCGTGATTTCACCGAGGGCGGCGGTCGCTTGCAGGTGTTACGCGGTCTGAATTGCAGTATCGGCAGCGGCGAGCGCGTCGCCATCATCGGCGCTTCCGGTTCCGGCAAGACCACGTTGCTGCAGGTGTTGGGCGGGCTTGATGCGCCCGATGCGGGCCAAGTGCTGGTGCAAGGCCAAAACATTCACGCGCTGGGTGAGCGCGAGCGTTGCGCCTTGCGCAACAGCACCTTGGGTTTCGTTTATCAGTTTCATCATCTGTTGCCGGAGTTCTCGGCATTAGAAAACGTGGCCATGCCCTTGCTGGTGCGCCGCATGCCGGTGGCAGAGGCCACCGAGCGCGCCCGCGAACTGTTGGCGCGCGTGGGGCTGTCGGCGCGCCTGTCGCACCGGCCGCATCAACTCTCCGGTGGTGAGCGACAGCGTGCGGCAGTGGCGCGTGCGCTGGTGACTGAGCCACGGCTGGTGTTGGCGGATGAGCCAACGGGCAACCTGGACGGTGCCAATGCCACGCAGGTGTTTGAGTTGATGCTCGAGCTAAACCGTGAGTGCGGCACCAGTCTGGTGATCGTCACGCACGACCGGCGGCTGGCGGCTCGAATGGATCGCGTGCTCGAGCTGGTCGACGGCAAACTGGTCGAAGAGAGTCGATTCAGCGACTGATGCGCTGCTGTTTGGCCTGTAACTTGCGACGTGTGTTGCGGCGCCAGGCGAACTCCAGCGCCAGCCAGGTGCCGTAACCGAGCGTCAGCGAGCACACCACACAGCCCACCAGGAAAGGCTTCCAGATCGGGCCGAGTCCGTGTTGTACCCAATGCCAGCTCAGCTCAAATGCGAAAACTTTGGCGGGTGCGCCCACCAGTAGTGTGCCCACCCTGTAGGCACCGTAGTAGATCGGCAGCATGGTGAACGGATTCACCACATAAATAGCCGCCAGCAGTACGCCGAGATTCAAGCGCCACACTAGCGCTGCGAGCAAGGCTAAAACGGTGTGTATCGGCAGCGGTAGGAAGCAGATGGCTATGCCTAATCCGGCAGCGCGCGTCACGGCACGTCGGCTTGTGGACCACAGTTGTACGTCTTGCGCGTACAACCCGAGTGTCTTGAACAGCCACTGGTTTTCCAGCTTCCGGGGGTCCGGAGCGTATTTGCTGAGGATGCGCTTGAGCATGGCCGGGGCCGACAATAGCAGGCCCGGACAGTGCCTGCTGCCGACTGTTCTAGAGTGGCGCTGGTTCGGGAGATCCCTTGCTCTGGCAGGCGCTGTGGCTGTTGTGTGGTGTGATTCTGCGGTTGCTGGTGCAACCGCCGTTGCCGGGGTGGGTGGCAGGTGCCGCTGCAGCTGTAGGTGCTTTGGCCTTATGTCATCGAAATACGCGATTGCCTGCGCTGGTGATGTTGGGGTTTGCCTTGGCACAGTCTGCGGTGCACAGCCATGCTGCCGGCGTGCAACAGATCGAGGAGCGGGTGTTGGCCCGTGCTTGCATTACCGGCATCGCCCAGCTGTCAGGGCGAGCGACGCGCTTTGATGCAACGCTGAGTTTTCCACGCGATCCGCAGCGCTTGGCGCAGCGCGCGCGCATCTCTTGGTCCGGCGCTGCGGGACGTGGCGTTCATGCAGGAGAGTGTTGGCAGCTGTTGCTGCGGTTGCGTCCGCCAGTGGCCACACTCAATTTCCAAGCCGTCGACAGCGAACGCAACCTGCTGCGTGATCATGTGCAGGTATTGGCCGGTGTCATCGCTTCGCCATTAAATAAGCGCCTGACAATCGCACCTGCATTTTCGTTGCTCGCCTTGCGCGAACGTCTTGCGCGACGCATCAGCATGGCTGTTACAGACCCTGCCAGTGGTGCGTTGTTGGCGGCACTGGCGGTCGGGGAAACCGGCGAAGTCACACGCGGTCAGTGGCGCATTTTCAATTCCACTGGCATCACCCATCTGGTAGCCATCTCGGGTATGCATGTAACAGCCTTTGCGCTGCTGGCAATGGCGGTGGTGCGCAGGCTGTGGACTTGGCTTGCGGTACGCGGCGCGATTGGTTGGCCCCGGGAGCGTTGTGCGGCATTGGCTGGCGTGGTGCTGGCGACAGGCTATTCCTTGCTGGCAGGTTTCTCGGTGCCCACTCAGCGCACCTTGCTGATGCTGGCCGTGTGGTTGGTGTTACGTGAGAGCGCACGTGCCTCGCGTTCCTCGGCATCGCTTGGATTTGCAGTGGTTGCGGTGCTGCTCTGGGATCCCTTGGCAGTACTGGCGGCGGGTTTCTGGCTGTCGTTTCTGGCGGTCGCTGCGATCATTGGTATTGCCGGAGGTGCGCTTCGACCCGGCGGTGCACTGCGGGTTGCGGCAACTGTCCAGTGGGCAGTATTTGTCGCATTACTGCCCGCCACGCTGGCGATTTTCGGATCGGTGTCGGTGGCCGGCTTGTTGGTGAACGTTGCAGCCATTCCGCTGTTCACCTGGGTGTTGGTGCCGGTGGCTCTGCTGTCCACCGTAGTGCTGCTCTGTTTGCCCGACTGGCTGTCCCAGCCTCTACTGGAGTGGGTGTTGTGGTTGGGAGCAGGTGTGGCCAATCGCGTTGCACCTTGGTTGGCGCAGGCGGCCGACAGCCCGCATGCCTTGTGGGTGGTGGCACCGGCCTGGTGGTGGTTTGCGCTGGCGGTGATTGCTGTGCCCTGCGTGCTGCTGCCGTGGCATCGGAGCGTGCGACTGGCGGGCGTGTTGGTGGTCCTGCCGCTGTTGTGGCGCGACGTGCGGCCTGCGCCCGGGGAGCTGGTCATGACCGTGTTTGATGTCGGCCAGGCCACAGCGGTTTTGGTGCGCAGCGGTGCGCGGGCGCTGTTGTGGGGCACCGGCGACAGCTTTGGTAGCGATGGTGTAGCTGTGGAGCAAGCCGTGTTGCCTTATTTGCGTGCTAACGGCGTCGTGCACTTGGATGCGCTTGTGCTGCCGCGCTTTGACCGCGACAGCGGTGCGGGGTTGGCTGCGTTGTTGACTGTGCTGTCGATAGATCAGGTGTGGGGTAGTGCCATAGAAGCACTGGCACCTGAGGTGCAGCCGTGTGCGCCGGGCACTGTCTACCTCTGGCCGCCTTGGCGCTTGCAGGTAATGCCGGATGCGACTGGTCGCTGTGCGCTGTCGATGCAGGGTCCAATGGGCTCGTTTGTCCTCAGTGAACGGGTGCCTGCGGACCGTCCGTTGGTGGACCCTGCGCCGTCGGCGATGCTGTGGCTGGCACATCGCGGACAGGGCCCGGGTCTGACACCTGCACAAGTGGTCGACGCGAAGCCGACATGGATAGTGGCCAGCGTGAGCCACAGCGCATTAGCCACTTCCGCCTGGCAACAGCTGGCTGTGGCACTTGCCCGTGACGCCCGTGTGCTACTGGCTACAGCAGAGCAGGGTGCATTGGAGCTGCACTTTGAGAAGACGGGCAGACTGCACTGGCGCGCGGCCCGTGACCTGCCGTTCGGTGTCTGGCGAGGCTTGGTGGCGGATGGCGGTAATAACGCATGGCGTTAGGTATGATCCAGACATGCTTGAAATCATGCGCGCCGGCGGCCTGTTCATGTGGCCGATATTGCTCTGCTCGGTGGTCGCGCTGGCGATCGTGCTTGAGCGCGTCTGGACCCTACAGCAGCGGCGGGTCTTACCGCCGGACTTGGCGCGACGAACCTGGCGCGCTGTTGATACCGGCCAACCGACAGACAAGCTCATCGCCTCGCTAGAGCAAAACTCGCCCATGGGTCATTTGCTGGCCGTTGCCCTGCGTAACCAGCATCGGCCGCGCGATGTGTTGCGCGAGCGCCTGGAAGATGCCGGCCGTCATGTGGTGCTCGACCTTGAGCGCTTTCTGGGGACGCTGGGTACCATCGCAGGCATTTCACCGCTGTTGGGGCTGCTCGGTACGGTGACCGGCATCATGCATGCCTTCAATGCCATCGCAACCGGTGGCATGGGCGATCCGCGCCTGCTTTCGGGTGGTATTTCAGAGGCATTGGTCACCACAGCTGCCGGTCTGTGTGTTGCGATTCCTTCACTCATCGCCTTTCGTTTTTTGCGCGGGCGCGTAGAGCGATTGGTGGCCTTGATGGAAAAGGACGCTAGCGCGTTCATAGATTCGCTCGAAGACCTGCAAAGTAGTGACGACACGTGAGACTCAGCAATCGCCGTCTCGAAGACCCGGAGATCAATCTCATCTCGCTGATCGACATCCTGTTGCTGGTTGTCATTTTTTTCATGTTGTCTTCTACCTTTATAGAAGAGGGCCGGTTACGCGTTCGCTTGCCGTCAGCTGCAGAGTTGCCGCAGCGACAGCAGGGCGCCGAGCCCATCGTGGTAGTGGTTACAGAGGGTGGCGTGTATCGCGTCAATGATCGCGACCTGGTCAACGCCAGCATCGACACGTTGCGTGCTGCCGTGCTGAAGGTCGCCGGCGATGATCGTAGTGCCAACATCACCGTACGCGCAGATGGCCGCGCTACGCATCAGTCGGTGGTGCAGGCGCTGGACGTGTTGGGTCGCTTGGGCTTTAGCCAGATCAGCATCGCCACCGTGGATCCGCAAACGATGGGCGGTAACGCACCGTGACCCAAAGCCAAAACGCTCCGGTCTCAGGTGCCCAAACCTACCGTCGATTGCTCTCTTATGCGCGGCCGCATCTGGGCGTGTTCATGATTGGCGTGGTGGGCATGGCGCTTTACGCCGGAACCGACACGGCGCTGGCGTGGTTCATCAAATATTTTCTGCAAGATGCCTTTGTGAAGCCCGATCCGCGTGTGCAGTGGATGGTGCCGCTGGGTGTCATGGTGTTGTTCGTGTTCCGCGGTGGTGGTGATTACCTTGCCACCTATTTCCCCGGTATGGTCGGGCGGCGCATCATTAAAGCGATCCGCGGTGATCTGTTTGCGCAGTACCTGCACTTGCCCAGTGCTTGGTACGACAGTCATTCCGGCGCGCCCATGCTCTCGCGGCTCACCTATGACATTGAGCAGGTTGCAGAGGCCACTACCAATTCCATCACTGTGATTATTCGCGACTCACTGACGCTGGTGGGCCTGCTGGGCACGATGTTTTATCTGTCGTGGCATCTGACCTTGCTGCTGCTGGTTGTTGCTCCTGTCATCAGCGTGATGATGAAAGGCGTCAACAAGCGCTTTCGCCGCTACAGTGCGCGCATTCAGGCATCGATGGGTGATGTGACGCGCGTTGCCAAAGAGGCTATTGAGGCCCAAAGACTCATCAAGGTCTTCACTGCCCAGCAGCATCAGTTGCAGCGCTTCGAGTTGGTCAATGACGAAAACTGCCGCAGCAACGTGCGGCTGATTAACGCCCGTGCGGCCAGCAACCCGGTGGTGCAGATTGTTGCTGCGCTGGGGCTTGCGACCGTGCTCGGTGTGGCGATGCGCCAAGCAGTGGGTTCTGGCATGCAGGTCGACAGTTTTCTGGCCTTCATCACTGCGATGTTGTTGATGATGGCACCACTGCGGCGGTTGGTGGCGGTGGCAGGTCCACTGCAGCAGGGCATTGCGGCTGGCGCCGGTGTGTTTGAGGTCATTGATGCTGCGCGCGAACCTGTCGGTGGTACGCACCCGTTGACGCGAGCCAAGGGCTATCTGGCCTTTGAAGACATTGGCTTTGCCTATGGCGAGGCCAACGGCCCGGTGTTGCACCACATCAATCTGGGCATTCCCGCCGGCCACACCGTGGCTTTTGTCGGTCGCTCTGGCAGCGGCAAGTCCACGCTGGTGTCGCTGGTGCCGCGTTTTTACGATCCGCTCAGCGGTTGTCTGCGGTTGGATGGCATTGATGTGCGTGACTATCCTCTGCAGGACCTGCGGCGGCAGATCAGCTATGTGGGTCAGGAAGTGCTGCTGTTTGACGACAGCATCCGCAACAACATTCTCTGCGGCTTGGGTGATGTGGGTCCGCAGCGCGTTGAGGCAGCAGCGCAGGCAGCGCATGTCACCGAGTTTGCCAGCCAGCTGCCGCTGGGCTTGGACACGCTGGTGGGTGATCGCGGCACGTTGCTGTCGGGTGGTCAACGTCAGCGTATTGCCATCGCCCGCGCATTGCTTCGCGATGCGCCGGTACTGATTCTCGACGAAGCGACCTCTGCGCTCGATAACGAATCAGAGCGGCACATTCAGGCGGCATTGGCGGAACTCGTGCGCGGCCGCACGACCTTGGTCATCGCACATCGCCTGTCTACCGTAGAGCAGGCTGATCGCATCGTGGTCCTGGATGCCGGGCGAATCGCCGAGATGGGAACACATGGCGAACTGCTGGCGCAGGGTGGTTTGTACGCGCAGTTGCACAGGTTGCAGTTTGATGCGTGAGCGCCGCGGCCAGCGGATGAATAAAGTCTGGTATGGCAGTGGCTCGGCGCCGCTGTGGCTGCGGGTAGCAGCAAGGTTGTTTGGTGCGGTCGCGGTACTGCGCGGTGGCCTGTACCGCCGCGGCCTATTGCACAGCCGCAAGTTGGCCGTGCCGGTGGTGGTGGTGGGTAACCTCACTGTCGGCGGCACGGGTAAAACACCGCTGACTGCAGCGCTGGCAATGCTGCTGCTGCGCTTGGGCCGCAAACCCGGCATTGCCACACGCGGTCATGGCCGGCGCAGTAAATCCCTGCGCATGGTGCGTGCCGATAGCACCTGGGAGCAGGTCGGTGATGAACCTTTGTTGCTATACCGCCGCACTGGTGTGCCGGTGTGCGTGGCAACGCGTCGCTCCGAGGCGGCTCACGCACTGATGGCTCAGGGCTGTGATGTCATCCTATGTGACGATGGTTTGCAGCACATGGCGCTGGCCCGAGATCTGGAAATTGCTGTTGTTGACGGCGCAAGGGGATTTGGCAATGGCCAGTTGCTACCAGCTGGTCCGTTGCGTGAGCCCGTTGAGCGCTTGGCCGGCATCAAACTGCTGGTGATTAACGGTGAGCCCTGCGCCCAATTAGCGGGCTTGGTTGCCAGGTCGCTGAAGATGTCGCTGCGTGGCGAGCACGTCAGGCCGGTTCAAGGGTCGGGACCGGCTGTACCGCTGGCGCAGTTTGCCGGGCAAACCGTGCATGCCTTGGCCGGTATAGGCAATCCCGAACGGTTCTTTGCGCAATTGCGCGGCGCAGGTCTACAGGTCATTGAACACCATTTTCCAGATCATCACGCGTTCACTGCCAGTGACCTGCGCATGACCGATGCGCTACCGCTGCTCATGACAGAGAAGGATGCAGTAAAATGCGCCAGCTTCGCCGCAACGAACCACTGGTACGTCCCGGTAGAGGCTTGTTTCGATGCAGACGATGAGCAACGCCTGATAAAGGCCTTGTCGGCACTGCCACACAGAGGGGGCTAGCAACACATGATCGACACACGCTTGCTGGATATCATGGCCTGTCCCTCTTGCAAGGGGCCGTTACAGTTGCATCGAGATGCCGCCGTACTGGTGTGTCGCTTCGACCGTCTGGCCTTCCCTGTGCGCGATGGCATCGCCGTGATGCTGGAAGCCGAAGCCCGCGTACTGCCTGTGGATGATCCGCTGCTGGCGCGCTGACAGTGTTCCGTATCGTCATTCCTGCGCGCTATGGCTCCACCCGATTGCCGGGTAAGCCTTTGTTAGAACTTGCCGGCAAACCGCTGCTGCAGTGGGTGTACCAACGCGCCTTGCGCTGCGGCGCCGACGAAGTACTGGTTGCCACCGACGATGAACGTATCGCCACAGTTGCCCGCGGCTTTGGCGCACCGGTCATGCTCACAGCCGCTTCACATGAGACTGGCACCGACCGCATCGCCGAAGTGGCAGATAGAGCCGGTTGGGATCCGGGTGTCATGGTGGTCAACTTGCAGGGTGATGAACCGTTGATGCCGGCGGTGTTGGTGCAACAAGCCGCCGCCTTGCTGGCAAGTCATGCCGCTGCAGACATTGCCACTCTGGCGGCGCCGCTTGATAGCCTGCAGGCACTGCTCGATCCCAACGTGGTCAAAGTGGTGACCACCTTGGAAGGTCGCGCGCTGTACTTCAGCCGTGCGCCCATTCCCTGGCATCGCGATGAGGCACCTGCCGGGTTGCTCAGCCAGTGCAGCCATGAAGGCGCCCGCCGGCACATCGGGCTGTATGCCTACCGGGTCGGTGCGCTGCGTCGTCTGGCAGCCTTGCAGCCCACACCGCTGGAGCGTCTGGAGCGATTGGAACAGTTGCGGGCGCTGGAGCACGGCATGGACATCCGCGTCGACAATGCCTCGGTACTGCCGGGGCCCGACGTCAATACGCCCGACGATGTGGCGCGCGTGGTCGAACTGCTGGCGGCGGAGACTGCATGATTCTCTCGACTCTGCGTCAGTTGTCCATCAATGACATGGCCGGCGCCATTCAGTTATCACTGGCACCGGTGTTTTTGCTCAACGGCATAGCAGTTCTGCTTTCGATGCTCACTTCGCGATTGGCGCGTATTGTCGATCGCGCCCGCACGCTGGAGCATCAACTCGATGCCGCCGGCGGAACTCATGCGCCCGAAGTGCTGCGAGTGCTGGGCAACATCCGCCGTCGCGCCCGCTTAATGAACATTGCTATCACTCTGAGTACATTCTCTGCGCTGCTGGTGGCGTTGGTAGTGGCGCTGATGTTTGGCTCGGCGCTGGTCGGCGTTTCGCTTGCGGAACTGGTGGGGCTGGCTTTCATCATTTCAATGTTGTCGCTCGTCGGCGCGCTGGTTACCTTTCTCATCGAGGTGCGCGTGGCAACAGCCGCGCTGCGCATCGGTCCATCCAAGTACTGATAAACAATCCATCTGAGGGACAGATCATGAAGACACGTGCAGCACTGGCAGTTGGCGCCGGTAAGCCTTTGGAGATCCACGAGGTGAATCTCGATGGTCCGGCTCCCGGAGAGGTGCTGGTTGAGATCATGGCAACTGGTATTTGCCATACCGATTACTACACGTTGTCTGGCAAGGACTCTGAGGGCGTGTTCCCCTCAATCCTGGGTCATGAGGGCGCCGGAATCGTGCGCGAAATCGGCGCGGGTGTGACCAGCGTCAAGCCTGGCGATCATGTGATCCCGCTCTATACGCCCGAGTGCCGCGGCTGCAAGACCTGCTTGAGCCGCAAGTCCAACCTGTGCACCGCGATTCGCTCCACGCAGGGCAAGGGTCTGATGCCCGATGGCACCAGCCGCTTTTCGCTGGGCAAAGAGACCATTTATCACTACATGGGCTGCTCGACCTTCAGCAACTTCACCGTGCTGCCAGAGATCGCCGTGGCCAAGATCCGCGAGGATGCGCCCTTCGATAAGGTCTGCTACATCGGCTGCGGCGTAACCACCGGCATCGGTGCTGTCCTCTACACCGCCAAGGTTGAGCCGGGCACCAATGTCGTGGTGTTTGGTCTGGGTGGCATTGGTCTCAACGTCATTCAGGGCGCCAAGATGGTTGGCGCCGACAAGATCATCGGCGTGGATATCAACCCGGCCAAGCGCGCCATGGCCGAAGCCTTTGGCATGACGCACTTCGTCAACCCGCGCGAAGTGGGCAACGACAAAGTGGTGCAAGCCATCGTTGACCTGACCGGCGGCGGCGCCGACTACTCGTTTGACTGCACCGGCAATACCCAGGTCATGCGTCAGGCGTTGGAGTGCTGCCATCGTGGTTGGGGCCAGTCGATCATCATCGGCGTGGCCGAAGCGGGTCAGGAAATCGCCACACGCCCGTTCCAGTTGGTGACGGGACGCGTATGGAAGGGCAGTGCCTTCGGTGGTGCTCGCGGCCGCACAGACGTGCCCAAGATTGTCGACTGGTACATGGAGGGCAAGATCCGCATTGACGAGCTGATCACCCACACCATGCCGCTCGACAAGATCAACGATGCCTTCCATCTGATGCATGAAGGCGAGTCCATCCGTTCGGTGGTGGTGTACTAAGTCGCTGCGCGCCCCACTGCGGGGCGCACGCACTGTGTCGGGGCGGCCACGGGTTGATCCTGTGGCCGCATCCCCTCGCAACCCCGATTTCTCGAGGTTGCGGCAGGGAACAGGCAAAATTTTCATGGCATAAAGATTGCTAACTACCTTGGTGACCCACCTCACCATCAGGTATGCCCATGCTTCTCGATCAAGAGGTCAATCTCGACCTGCTCCCCCACCTGCTGGGATATAACCTCCGCTGCGCGCAGTTGGCGCTGCAGCGGCAATTGGCCCGGGTCACTCCAGGCGGCGATCCCGGTTCAGGGATCTTCGGCTTGCTGGTGCTGTGCTGTGCCAACCCTGGCATTTCGCAAATCCAGGTGTCCCGTCACCTCACCATCGATAAGGCCAGCGTGGTTGCGTTGGTAGACCGCGCAGAGGGTGCCGGATGGTTGCAGCGTCAGCGCGCTACGACCGACCGTCGCCGTCATGGCCTGTTCATCACGCCTACCGGTGTGGATCATCTGGAGTCACTCAAGCAGGGCATGCGCACCTGCGAGCAGGCTTTCGATGGTCTGTTCGAGCCCGCCGAGCGCGATCAACTGATCCACCTGTTGCAGCGCATCCGGCCTTAAGGTGTTGTAGGTCTCCCGCGACAGGGCGTATTTTGGGATCCCAAATCCAGATTTGGGATCTTTCTCTCCTTGTTTGCTAGTTACCTGACCGCGATCCCTGCTAACCTCCCAAGCGTTGCCCGGCGTCTTCTCGCCGGATAGAGGTTTGCAGCGACAAATGGCTGAAATTGACTCAGAGCACACGCTCACCGTCGACCGTATCCTGGCCGCCCACGCAGGGCGTCCCGGACCTCTCCTGCCTGTGCTGCACGATGTGCAAAATCAGCTGGGCTGGATCCCATCTGAGGCCATCGCCCAGATTGCCCTGGGACTGAACCTGTCGCGTGCCGATGTGCACGGCGTGGTCAGTTTCTATCATCATTTCCGCACCCACCCGGTGGGTCGCCATATCGTTCAGGTCTGTCGCGCCGAAGCCTGTCAGGCTTGGAATTGTCAGGCTACCGAAGCGCATGCCCAAAAGCGTTTGGGTGTGGACTATGGCGGCACTTCCGCCGATGGTTGTTTCACGCTTGAAGCCGCTTATTGCCTTGGCAATTGTGCGGCTGGCCCGTCTGTCATGGTCGATGGCAAATTGTATGGCCGCGTAACGCCGCAGCGTCTCGATACTGTTCTTGATGACTGGAGCAAGCGCTGATGGCCACCCGTATTTACGTCTCGCGCGATGCCGCGGCACAGGCGCTAGGCGCCGATGAGACTGCAGCCGCGCTGCTGGCTGCCGCTGGCGCAGAAATCGAACTGGTGCGCGTGGGCTCACGCGGCATGGTGTGGCTGGAACCTCTGGTTGAAGTCACCGATGCGGCGGGTCAGCGCATTGCCTATGGCCCGGTCATGGCAGAACAGGTGACCGAGTTGTTGGGTGCCGGTCTGTTGCAGGCCGCACCGCATCCGCTGCGGCTGGGTCGTGTCGAGGACATGCCCTATTTTGCCAAGCAAGAACGCCTCACTTTTGCGCGCGTCGGCATCATCGATCCGGTCAGTGTTGACGAGTATGTCGCCCATGGCGGCTACGAAGGTCTCAAGCGTGCCCTGACACTCGATGGCGCAACGATTGTGCAGGAAGTCACCGACTCCGGCCTGCGTGGTCGCGGTGGTGCTGCATTCCCCACTGGCATTAAGTGGAAAACGGTGCTGCAGCAAGAGACAGCGCAAAAGTATGTCGTCTGCAATGCGGACGAGGGCGACTCCGGCACATTCTCTGATCGCATGCTCATGGAAGGCGATCCGCTGTGCTTGGTCGAAGGTATGACCATCGCCGGCGTGGCGGTGGGTGCTACACAGGGCTATATCTATCTGCGCAGTGAATATCCGCATGCCCAGGTCGCGCTGGAGCAGGCTATTGCAGCGGCGCGTAGCCGTGGCTATCTGGGTCGTGATGTCTGCGGCAGTGGCAAGGCCTTCGATCTGGAAGTGCGCATGGGTGCTGGCGCCTATATCTGCGGCGAAGAGACGTCATTGCTCGAAAGCCTGGAGGGCAACCGCGCAGAGGTGCGCTACCGTCCGCCGTTGCCGGCCATCAAGGGCTTGTTCGGCCAGCCCACTGTTATCAACAACGTCATCTCGCTGGCATCGGTGCCGGTCATTCTGCAGCGCGGTGCAGCGCATTACCGCGACTTTGGCATGGGTCGTTCACGCGGCACGTTGCCGATCCAATTGGCTGGCAACTTGCTGCATGGCGGCTTGGTTGAAAAGGCCTTTGGCGTCACGCTGCGCGAACTGCTGTACGACTTTGGCGGAGGTTCGGCCAGTGGTCGTCCGATCCGTGCAGTACAGGTGGGTGGCCCGCTGGGCGCATACATACCCGAATCGCAATTTGATACGCCGCTCGACTACGAAGCCTTTACGGCCATCGGTGCGTTGGTCGGTCACGGCGGTATCGTGGCATTTGATGACACCGTCGATATGGCGCACATGGCGCGCTATGCGATGGAGTTCTGCGCAGCAGAATCTTGCGGCAAGTGCACACCGTGCCGCATTGGTTCCACGCGCGGTGTTGAGCTGATGGACCGCATCATCGACGGCAAGGAAGGGCAGGGCGGTATTGACCAGCTCACCGACCTTTGCGAGACGATGCAACATGGATCGCTGTGTGGCCTGGGCGGCATGACGCCGTTTCCGGTCATGAGCGCTGTTAAGCATTTCGCAGCTGATTTCGCGCGCAAGCGCTGAAGCCAACGGAGTCCGAACATGTTCGCGATCAACCGGGAAGACCTGGGCACCCCCGCCGCCAACGGCGAGGCGGTCACTCTCAACATCGATGGCGCAGAGGTCACTGTGCCTGCAGGCACGTCGATCATGCGTGCTGCGGCCGCCGCAGGCGGTGCCATTCCCAAGCTGTGCGCTACCGATACGCTCAAGGCTTTCGGCTCCTGCCGCGTGTGTCTGGTAGAGGTTGAAGGACAGCGCGGCTTCCCCGCCTCCTGCACCACGCTGGTCATGCCGGGCATGAAAGTGCGCACGCAAAGCGAGAAGCTGCAGCAGTTGCGCAAGGGCGTGGTAGAGCTGTATGTCTCGGATCATCCGCTGGACTGCAAGAGCTGCCCGGCCGATTCGCACTGCGAACTGCAGAGCGTTGCCGCTGACTTGGGTGTGACCTCCAGTCCTTATGCAGCCGGTGCCACGCATGCTGATGCACCGTGCGATAGCAGCAATCCTTATTTTAATTTTGATCCGTCTCTATGCATCGCCTGTTCACGCTGCGTGCGTGCTTGCGGCGAAGTGCAGGGCACGTTTGCCCTGACAATTGAAGGTCGCGGCTTTGGCTCAAAGGTGTCTGCCAGCCAAGCGCAGACCTTCATGGAGTCAGAGTGCGTGTCTTGCGGTGCTTGCGTCGAGTCCTGCCCGACGGCGGCGCTCAGCGAGAAGACCTTGGCCACTATTGGCCAGCCGCAAACTTCGGTCACCACGACCTGCGCCTACTGCGGTGTGGGTTGCTCCTTTGAAGCTGAGGTCAAGGACAATCAGGTCGTGCGCATGGTGCCCAGCCGTGAGGGTAAGGCCAATCGCGGTCATGCCTGCGTCAAGGGTCGCTTTGCCTATGGCTATGCCACGCATGCCGATCGCATTACCAAGCCGATGATCCGCAGCAAGATCACGGACCCTTGGCGCGAAGTCAGCTGGGATGAGGCTTTCACCTACGCTGCCAGCGAATTCCGCCGCATCCAGGGCAAGTATGGTCGCCAGTCTGTCGGCGGTATCACTTCATCGCGTTGCAGCAACGAAGAAGTGTTCTTGGTTACCAAGGTCATCCGTGCGGCACTGGGCGTCAACAACGTCGACACCTGCGCGCGCGTCTGTCATTCGCCCACCGGTTACGGCCTCAAGCACACGTTGGGTGAATCGGCCGGTACTCAGGCATTTGATTCCGTCCAAGAAGTCGATGTAGCGCTGATCATCGGCGCCAATCCCACAGACGGACATCCGGTGTTTGCATCGCGCCTGAAGCGTCGGCTGCGCGAGGGCGCCAAGCTGATCGTGGCCGATCCGCGCACCATCGATCTGGTGCGCTCGGCACACGTTGAGGCGGACTATCACCTGCAGCTGCGTCCGGGCACCAATGTGGCGCTCATCAATGCGCTGGCGCATGTGGTGGTCACCGAAGGCTTGGTCAACGAAGCCTATGTTGCCGAGCGTTGCGAGCCCGGCCCGTTCCAGCGCTGGCGTGAATTTGTTGCCGATGCGCGGCATTCGCCTGAAGCCACAGCTGACATCACCGGCGTGCCGGCGCAGCTGGTGCGTGGTGCAGCTCGCCTGTATGCCACCGGTGGCAACGGCGCGATCTATTACGGGCTGGGCGTCACCGAACACAGTCAGGGCAGCACCATGGTGCTGGGCATCGCTAATCTGGCAATGGCCACCGGCAACATCGGTCGTGAAGGCGTGGGCGTCAATCCGCTGCGTGGTCAGAACAATGTGCAGGGCGCCTGCGACATGGGTTCGTTCCCGCACGAGTTGCCCGGCTATCGCCACCTCTCCGACAGCGTGACACGCAAGCTGTTCAACGATGCCTGGGGTGTTGATATTGATCCGGAACCGGGTCTACGCATTCCCAACATGTTCGAGGCAGCGCTGGACGGCACCTTCCGTGGCATCTATGTGCAGGGCGAGGATATAGCGCAGTCCGATCCGAACACGCAGCATGTCACTGCAGCGTTGACCGCTATGGAATGCGTCATCGTGCAGGATCTGTTCCTCAACGAGACAGCCAAGTACGCCCATGTGTTTTTCCCGGGCGCTTCCTTCCTCGAGAAGGACGGCACATTCACCAATGCCGAACGGCGCATCTCGCGCATTCGCAAGGCTGTAGAGCCACTGGCGGGTTTGGCAGACTGGGAAGTGACGATCGGCTTTGCGCGTGCGTTGGGCTATGAGATGCCCTACACGCATCCGTCGCAGATCATGGATGAGATTGCCCGTCTGACGCCCACTTTCACTGGCGTGAGCTACGACAAGCTGGATCGTCTGGGCAGCATTCAGTGGCCCTGCAACGATGAAGCGCCGGATGGCACGCCCACCATGCACATCGATGCATTCGTGCGTGGCAAGGGTCGCTTCTATGTCACCGAATATGTGGCCACGCAGGAGCGCGTCAACAAGCGCTTCCCGCTGATCCTCACGACCGGCCGCATTCTCAGTCAGTACAACGTCGGTGCGCAAACGCGCCGCACGCTCAACAGTCAGTGGTCTCAGGAGGACCGTCTCCAAATCCATCCGCACGATGCGCAGGAGCGCGGCGTTGCCGACGGTGACTGGCTGGGTGTTGCCAGCCGTGCCGGCGAAACAGTGTTGCGTGCGGAGGTTACCGAACGAGTGCAGCCGGGTGTCGTGTACACCACCTTCCACTTCCCCGAGTCGGGCGCCAATGTGATCACCACCGATAACTCTGACTGGGCCACCAACTGCCCCGAGTACAAGGTGACTGCCGTGCAGATCACTAAGGTGCAGCAGCCGTCGGACTGGCAGAAGCGCTTCCACGACTTCGACCGCGAGCAGTTGCAATTGCTGCGTGCTGCGCCGGATTCGCGCGCCGCGCGGTGATACGCGACGCGGCAGCGCCGGTTGTTAGATTGCCCGTCAGGCGTTGGCGTGACGGGCAGTGGGAGAGTGCAGAGGACAGCATCGCCGAGGAAACTCCGGTGGCGGTGCTGTTTAACTCGATCCCCCACCTAGTCATGCTGGCGACGCCTTGCGATCTCGAGGACCTGGGTGTGGGTTTCACGCTGAGCGAGGCCTTGGTACAGCGCCCTGATGAAATTCGCGAGGTAAGTGTCGCGGTCACTGAACAGGGGCAGGAGCTGCGTCTTTCTGTAACCCAAGAGAGATTGACGGTGCTACTGGATCGTCGTCGTCATCTGACGGGTCGCACCGGCTGTGGCGTGTGTGGCGCAGAAACCGTCGAAGATGCGATACGTCAGCCGCCACCGGTGGCAGCCGGCGGGCGTCTTGCACATAGTGACTTGCTGCACTGCTTGCAGGCCCTGCGTGCAGCGCAGCCGCTGGGTGGTCAGACAGGCAGCTTGCATGCAGCGGCCTGGGTTGATTGGCAGGGGCGCATCGAGTTGGTGCGCGAGGATGTCGGTCGCCACAACGCACTCGATAAAGTGATCGGCGCGCGAGTGCGTGCCGGTCAAGGTTTTGATGAGGGGTTTGCGCTGATCAGCAGCCGAGCCAGCTACGAGATGGTGCAAAAGGCTGCAACAGTAGGCATCCGCATGCTGGTGGCCGTTTCTGCTCCAACAGCGCTTGCGGTCAAGTTGGCCGATACCACTGGTATCACGCTGATAGGCTTTGCGCGCGAACATCAACAGGTCGTCTACACGCATCCGGAACGTCTGCAATGAACACCGAACACTTGATCCGCATGGCCAACGACATCAGCGCCTTCTTCGATTCCGAAGCCGGAGCCGATGCGCCTGCACAGATAGCCAGTCACATCACCCGCTTCTGGGATCCGCGCATGCGCACTGGAATCATTGCCCAGGCTGCTGCCAGTGAAGCAGGCTTTACGGCCAGCGCACTGGCTGCGGTCAAGTTGCTAGTGCCGCCGGGTCCGCGCCCGCTCTGACGCCTCAGGCGCTTTTGCGCCGCGGCGATAAGGCCTGCCGTAGGGCCTCTAGCTCGACATGCAGCGACTGCAGTCGAGATTGGCCGAACACCGCATCCAGTTGCGCGTAGATCGGCTCGATATCCAACAGAACCTTCTCAAAAAACCGGCGACCGGCTGGCTCGAAACAGATCATCGAGCGACGTTGATCGTCTGCAGTGGCCTCGCGCCGCAGCAGGCCACGTGCCTCCATCACCGGCAGAATGCGCGACAGGCTAGGCGACAACACCGCCGCCTGGCGTGCCAACTCACTGGCTCCTAGTTGTGGGTGCTCTGCCAGTACGCGCAACACCCGCCATTGCGGATCGTTGATGCCATGGCGTCGGAACACTGGCCTGAAGGGCGTGGTGACTGCCTCGCGTGCACGCAGCAAAGACATGGGTAGCGAGCGGTCAAAGTCGCGCGATACCCGGTCAGTCACGGTTTTCATCCCGTACGCTGTTGATCAGTTGTCCAACGCCCTCTACCTCCACCGTCACGGTGTCACCCGGGACAAGAAACTTCGGCGGCGTGTGATGTATACCTGCGCCAGTAGGCGTGCCGGTTGCAATCAGGTCGCCCGGCAATAGCTGCGTGAAGGTTGACAGGTAAGCAATCAGCCGCCGGAACGGAAACATCAGTCTTGCGGTGTTGTCGTCTTGGCGCAGGTCGCCATTGACGTGAGTTTGCAAACTACGCGGTGCGCAACAATCTCCCAGTTCGTCGGCGGTGACCATCCAGGGACCGACGGCACCGCTGGCATTGAAGTTCTTGCCTTGGGTGACGTTGAACTTGCCGTGGCGCAGCCAGTCACGCACGGTGCCCTCGTTCATGATCGTCAGTCCTGCGATATAAAGGTGAGCATCAGCCTCGGCGATGCGTCGACCCGCACGTCCCACCACCAGTGTGATTTCGCCCTCGTAATCCAGTTGCGGTGATTCGGGCGGGCGTACAACCGCTTGAAGGTGCCCCACCAGCGAGCCGGGTGTGCGGATGAATACGCTGGGATATTTGGGTAGATCCGATGCGTCTTTATATTCGGCGTTGCGTTCTGCGTAATTGACGCCGATGCACAGGATCTTGTCTGGATTGGGGATGGTGGGCAGCCACACAATATCGGCCTGCGACAGGCTTGCAGGCACACTGCTCACCGCTGCGCGCGCTTGCTCCACTGCATCGGCGCTGAGCAATGCCCGTAGATCTGGGTAACGGCCGGCAAAGTGGCTGCCTAGATCGAGTATGCGATCGCCCTGTAACGCGCCCCAACTGGCCTTGCCCTGATGGCTAAAGCTCAGCAGCTTCATGCGTTGCCCGCGAGCATGCCTACTCGTCGCAGCACGCCGTCGAGCTTGGTTTCCAATTCTGCCGTAGCCGGCACCATGGGCAGTCTATGTTCGTTGCGCGGCAACAGGCCCAGGCGCTTCATCATGTATTTGATGGGGATCGGGTTGGTATCAAAGAACACGGCTTGATTGATCTCCAGCAGGCTCTGGTGCAGCGCCAGGCCACGGGCCATGTCGCTGGCCCACACGGCATCACACAGGTCCGCCAGCACGCGCGGGCGCAGATTGCCCACTGCGTTCATCAGGCCGCAGGCACCCAGTGCCATCATCGGATAGCTGAGCTCTTCCAAGCCGACGAACACTTTGAAGTCACTGCCCAGTGCGGCAAAACACTCGCTGACAAACGCCAGATCGGTGGAGGCGTGTTTCATACCCACAAACTGCGGACAGCTGTCGCGCAGCGCTTTGAGGCTGTCGAGTGTGACGCTAACTGCGGTACGGCCGGGGATGTGATAGATCATCCATGGCACGTCATGCAGTGCTGCCAACTCCTGGTAATAGGCAACCAGACCGCGCTGCGGCGGCCTGATGTAATAAGGCGTCACGATCAGTAGTGAATCGGCCCCGGCCTTTACGGCGTGCTGAGTCAATTCCCGCGATTCGGCAAGCGACTGCGATCCGGTAGCGGCGACCACCGGAATGCGCCCGGCCACCACCCGTACTGCGACATCCACTAGGTGATTGCGTTCTGCAGTGGTGAGGGTGGAAGGCTCGGCGCTGGTGCCATTGATCAGCACGCCATGCGAGCCCTCGGCCACCTGACGTTCCAGCAGTTGCTCGTAGGCCGCGTAATCGACTTCGCCGTCTTTAAAGGGCGTTACCAGAGGGGGAATAGAGCCGCGCAGGCGTGAAAGATCGGTGGTCATGGTTGAAATCCCTCGGTTGTCGGTATACTTAACAGGTTAATGGCTTAGGCCTAGGGGGTCAACGTGCCGCATCTGCTCATTGAGTACTCAGCCAACTTGGAACCGGAAATCCAGATCCGCAAGCTGGTCGACACCTTGCATGCTGCGGCCATTGCTACCGGCGTCTTTCCCGTGGGCGGGGCCCGTACGCGCGCTATGCGTCGGGACGTCTACAGGGTGGCCGATGGCGACACCGACAACGCCTTTGTGCATCTGACCATGCGAGTCGGTCATGGCCGCAGTATCGAAACGCGCCGCACAGCGGCTGAGGCGATATTTGCTGCGCTTACTGCCTATCTGCAGCCGATTCAGGATTGCACGCCGCTGGCTATCTCTGCAGAGATGCAGGAGATCGATCCGCAGTTCAGCTTCAAGAAGAACAATCTGCACGAGCGTCTGGCTCGTCTTAGCAAGGAGTAACGACCATGGCCGCACCTGCCGGAACACTCGCCGATAATCTGGCTGATCTACAGCCCTTGCTGACCGCGTATACCAATGCGCCACTGGGGCACTTCATCAACGGGCAGAGTGTTGCAGCAGGTGACGGTCTGTTCACCAATCACACGCCCATCGATAACAGTCCCATCGGTCAGGTCTGGGAGGGTGGTGCGACGCAGGTTGATGCGGCGGCGCGTGCCGCAGAGGCAGCCTTTCCTGCCTGGCGAGCACTGTCCGGCGCCAGGCGCCGCGAATTGCTACACGCGGTGGCCAACCTTATCGTGGCCCACAGCCGGCAGATTTCGCTGCTCGAGTCCTATGACACCGGCCAACCGTTGCGCTTCATGAGCCAGGCGGCCATTCGCGGTGCAGAGAACTTTAGGTTTTTTGCTGACCTGTGCGGCAGTGCCCGTGATGGCATGTCGTTGCCTGCTGAGCAGCACATGAACTTCACGCTGCGTCAGCCCATTGGACCGGTGGCGGTGATCACGCCGTGGAACACGCCGTTCATGCTGTCGACCTGGAAGATCGCACCGGCTTTGGCGGCCGGATGCACAGTGGTACACAAGCCTGCTGAGTGGAGTCCCCTCACGGCCATGTATCTTACAAAGCTCGCCAGCGAGGCAGGTCTGCCGCCGGGTGTGCTTAATCTGGTCAATGGCACCGGCGAAGTGTCGGGCAAATTGCTGACGGAACACGAGGCCATTAAAGCTGTCGCCTTTGTGGGCGAATCCTCTACCGGCAGCCGTATCTTGCGGCAGGGGTCCGAGACGCTCAAGCGCGTGCACTTTGAGTTGGGCGGCAAGAACCCCGTATTGGTGTTTGATGACGCTGATTTGGACCGCGCGCTGGAAGCAGTGCTGTTCATGATCTACAGCCTCAACGGTGAACGTTGTACTTCCTCAAGTCGATTGCTGGTGCAGCACGGTATTCGTGAGAGCTTCCTCAAGCGTTTGGCAGAGCGCGTAGCGCGCATCAAGGTCGGTCATCCGTTAGATCCCAACACGGAGGTCGGACCGCTGATTCACCCGCGGCACCTGGCCAAGGTGTGCGAGTACCTGCAGATCGGTAGGGAAGAAGGTGCCACCGTGTTGGCAGGCGGCCAGCGCAGCGCAGCGTTGCCACAGGGCAATGCCGTTGAGCCGACTTTGTTTGCCGATGCCCGTCCCGACATGCGCATCGCACAGGAAGAAATCTTCGGGCCGGTGCTCACCGCGCTGGGCTTTGCTGACGAAGCCGAGGCTATCGCACTGGCCAACGGTGTGCGCTATGGCTTAGCCGCTTATGCTTGGACTGGTGATGTGGGCCGGGCTATGCGTCTGGCGCGCGATCTGGATGCCGGCATGGTGTGGATTAACAGCGAGAACAATCGCCATCTGCCGGCGCCCTTTGGCGGCATGAAGGCCAGTGGGATCGGTCGCGATGGCGGTGATTTCAGCTTCGATTTCTATATGGAGACGAAGAATGTCTGCGTGGCGCTGGACCAGCATCGCGTCCCCACCATCGGCAAGACTTAAGGCACCCGTCATGAGTCTGTATCAGGTGCAGAAGCTCATCTATGAGCTCAACAGAAGTCCCGAACATCGCCAGCGCTTTGTTGCAGACCGCGCTGCTGTGCTGGCCACCTATGAGTTGACTGCTGAAGAGTTGCAGGCCATCGAGCAGCCGGATATCGGCTTGATGTATGTCATGGGCGTCAACGGTCAATTGCTGATGCACTACGCGGCTCTGCGCGGCTTTGAATGGGATGCGTACATCAAGGCGATGCGCGACGGCTTGGCGCAGCATGGCGCGGTGCGAACTGGTTTGTATGTGGCGGCCGGGAGCCTGTCATGAGTCTGGTGTTTGCTGGCGTCGTCAGCCATGCACCGGGGATTACCGGCCGGGCGCAGCGGGCAGAGCCTGCGGCACGGGACAGGTTCTATGCCGCGCTGGATCGGTTGCGTCTGGAGATGGAGGAGACCCGTCCGGATGCGCTGATCGTGGTGGGTGCAGAGCACTTTGCCAATTTCTTCATGAACAACATGCCCTCGCTGTGTATCGGCATGTCCGATCATTATGAAGGTCCCATCGAAGATGAGCAGTGGCTGGCAATAAAGCGGCGACGGATTCCCGGCAACGCTGCGCTGTCACGCGTACTGATCGAGCGGGTCATGCAGAGCTGTGATGTGGCTTATGCCGAGGAGTGGAAGTTTGATCACGGCATCATGGTGCCGTTGCATTTCCTGACCCCGCGCTACGATTTGCCCGTTATACCCGTCAACATCAATTGTCAGGGCCCGCCGCTGATTCCGCTGCACCGGGCCTGGGCATTCGGCAAGGCGCTGCGTGACGCCTGCGACGCGATTCCGGAACGTATCGCATTGGTGGGGACCGGCGGTATTTCGCATTGGCCGGCGACCCCGGATTCTGGAAAGATCAACGTGGAGTGGGATCAGCAGTTCTTGCAGCGCTTTCTGGCCAATGACCGCACTGCGCTGCTGGGTTATACCGATGCTCAAACGCACCGCGAAGCAGGCCAAGGCGGCTTCGAGATTCGCACCTTCCTGTCGGTGGCTGCCGCCACTGAGGGGCAGACCGGACAGCTCTATTGCTATGAGCCCATTCCCATCTTCGCCGTCGGATGTACGGTCGCCCGCATGACGGTGGCCTGACAGGGCAGTTACCAAAGTTCACGGCTGCGGGCGCGACCAAACCGGCACGGATGATGCAAGATAAGTCGTATGGCAATCCGTTGGACCGATTACCCTGCTGCGCCGCACCACGATGAACTCATCGCGCCCGGTGGTGCGCCCCGTCATGGTGCAGAGGCCGTTGCCCGCCATCTGGAGTCGCTGGGAATCAGCGAACTGACTGTTCGCCAGAAGGCTGCTGAAGCGGCCGTGAAGGCTATGGGCATTACCTTTACGGTCTATCACGAGGAAGGCGGCTCCATCGACCGCGCCTGGCCTCTGGACATTATCCCCAGGGTCATCGAAGCGGCCGAATGGCGGCGCATCGATGCGGGCCTGCGTCAGCGGGCGCGCGCACTGAATCTGTTCATCGACGATATTTACCACGCGCAACGTATCGTTAATGACGGTGTGTTCCCGCGCCAGTACTTGGCCGATTCGGTCAACTTCCGCAGTCAGTGTGTCGGCATCAATCCGCCGCTGGGTGTGTGGGCGCATATCTGTGGTTCGGATCTGGTACGGGGTGCCGATGGCACCATGTACGTGCTTGAAGACAACCTGCGTGTGCCCTCTGGTGTGTCTTACATGCTGGAGAATCGCCAAGTCATCAAACGCGTGTTCCCGGAGCTGTTCGAAGAGAACACTATCCTGCCGGTCGATGATTATCCCTCGCAGCTGTACGACATGCTGCGCGCCATTGCGCCGCCCGGCATAGACAAGCCCGAGGTGGTGGTGCTCACGCCGGGCATCTACAACTCTGCGTATTTTGAGCACGCCTATCTGGCGCAGCAGATGGGCTGCGAACTGGTTGAGGGGCGTGATCTGGTTGTCGATAAAGATGATTGCGTGCACATGCGTACCATTGATGGCTGGTCGCGCGTGCATGTCATCTATCGTCGCATCGATGATCTGTTCCTGGACCCTGAAGCGTTCCGGCCGGACTCGACACTGGGCGTGCCGGGTCTGCTGCGCGCATGGCGTGCCGGCAAGGTTGCGTTGGCCAATGCGCCCGGTGCCGGTGTGGCGGACGACAAGCTGGTCTATACCTTTGTGCCCGCCATGATCCGTTATTACCTTGGTGAAGAGGCCATCCTTCCCAACGTGCCGTCGTATCTGTGCGCCGAGCCGGATCAGCTGCAGTTTGTGTTGGCCAACCTTGCCAACCTTGTAGTCAAGCCGACTAACGAGTCCGGTGGCTATGGCATGTTGATGGGCCCACGTTCCACCGAACAGGAGCGCGAAGAGTTCGCGTTACTAGTGCGTGCCAATCCGCGCAACTACATCGCACAGCCCGTGTTGCAATTGTCCACCGTGCCCACGCTCATCGATCAGCAGATCGAGCCGCGGCATGTTGATCTGCGGCCGTTTATTCTGTCCGGCAGCGAGGTTCAAGTCACGATGGGTGGTTTGACGCGCGTTGCGATGCGTCGTGGCTCGTTAGTGGTCAACTCGTCGCAGGGTGGTGGCAGCAAGGACACTTGGATCGTGGAGACTTCCAAATGATGGCGGTGCGCTGACATGCTCTCGCGCGTCGCAGATAACGTGTATTGGCTTGCCCGCTATGTGGAGCGTGCCGAGAACCTGGCCCGCTTGGTTGAGGTCAACGCCAGCCTGATGCTCGATTTGCCGCGCGAGCTGGCACCGGGTTGGCAGTCGCTGATCACCATCACCGGTTCGCAAGAGCGTTTTGATGAGTTGGGCAAGAGCACTTCCGAGCGCGACATCATTCGATTTCTTCTGGCTGAACCCGAGAACCAAGGCTCGATGGTGTCTGCCTTGGCGCAGGCTCGTGAGTTGGCCCGCACGTTGCGCGAGATCCTTCCGCGGGAGGTGTGGGAACACCTCAATGGCTTGGCGTTGTATGTCAACGAACGTGCCAATGATGCGGTCGACAAGCGGACGCGGCATGGTTTTTTACGCTATGTGATTCTGGCTACGCAGTCACTGACAGGCATGCTGGAGGGAATCGTCAGCGAAGGGCCGGCGTTGTGGTTCATGGCCTTGGGACGCAACATCGAACGTGCCGATATGACCAGCCGCATCGTCGATGTGCGCGCATTAGGAATGTTGCCGGCGCAGGGCAGCGCAATGGGTCCGTTTGCAACCATTCAGTGGATGAGCGTGCTGCGTTCACTCTCCGGCTATCAGATGTATCGCATTAAGACCGGGCAGCGTGTCTATCCGGCTGGTGTGGTCAGCTATTTGTTGGCTGACACAGATTTTCCCCGTGCTTGCGTGTGTTGTTTGCGTCGTGCACAAGAGGTGCTTTTGCGTCTGCCCAACAGCCAATCTCTCGTAAGCCGTGTGCAGCAACTGCGTGATGGAATCGCAGCAACGTCTTTCGAATTGCTCGACGGCGACGCCGTGCATCAATACATCGATCAATTGCAGCTGTCGCTGGCTGCTATCCATGACGATATCCGCCAAACCTACTTTCTGGCGGGACTTGCTGCTGTACATCCGGGAGCAGGGGAGTCACAGTCACAGGCTTGAGTCGGCCATCATGCAAAGTTGACAGCTTACTGACGGGCAACGCATCCTCTCGCGCGCACTAATAATGGATATGGCCTGTATCGCTTAGCGTATAGATGCCAGCAGGGGATCGGCTGATGGCCAACAAGAAACAATCTCGCGTGTTGACAGTGGACCAACAGGTCAGCCAGTTGCCCCAAGAGTGTCCTTGGCTGGAGCCCGGAGCCGATGCCGAGCTGTTGCAGATACAGGACTTCCCCACTTTTTTGCTGATGCGATTGGCTGTCGCCACTCGTAACAGCATCACGCTGCGCTACCTTAAGCCGCATGGCATCACACTGCCCGAGTGGCGGCTGCTGGCGCTGGTTGCCCGCTACGACACTTTGCAGTTCGGCGAGGTGACGGCGGGCTCTTCCATGGATAAGGGTCAGGTCAGTCGCACTTTGCACGCCATCCATCTCAAAGGACTGGTGCAGCTCAACACATCGGCTCAAGGTGAACGCCGTTCGCCGCTGTCGCCGCGTGTGGAAGTCTCGATCACGCCGGCTGGTATGGAACTCTTTGAACGCATATTGCCGGTCGCGCGCCGCACTCAGATGGGTCTTATCAACATGATGAGCCCTGAAGAGCGAGTGGTGATCTACGACGTGATGTGTCGTATGTTGCGACAGTTGCCGGATCTGGCAGAAAACGAAGAGGACTGAAACCATGTCGACAGTGGGCGAAGTCAGTTCAGAGTTTGTTTTTGAAGCGCGGGTTACGGTCGCGCCGCCGATGGTGATCACCGCAGGCCCGAAGGGGTTGCGCCGCGTTATTCCCATACTCGGAGGCGTCTTCGAGGGGCCGCGCATTCGCGGCACGGTGCTCGAAGGCGGTGCCGATTGGCAGTACGTGCGGCCCGATGACGTGGTGTCGCTCGAGGCCCGCTACACGTTGCAGGTCGATGACGGCACGCTGATCATGGTGATCAATCGCGGTATGCGTCACGGGCCTCCAGCAGTGCTAGAGCGCATCTTTCGTGGCGAGGCGGTAGATCCTTCCGAATATTATTTTCGTACCGTGGCCGAATTTGAAGCGCCCGCCGGCCCGCACGATTGGCTCAACAAGGCGATCTTTCTGGGCGTCGCCCGGCGTACCGTCACCGAGGCCATTGTCCGTCTGCACCAAGTTCTGTAGTGGGCTAAACTCCTGCGCGTGATGCGCCAATGGTCACGCGCAGCGCCCAATTCCTGCAGGAGCTAAGCCGTGGCCAACCCTGTCAGTCTCGCCATAGACGACGGCATCGCAGTCATCACAGTCGATAGCCCTCCCGTTAATGCCATTTCGGTGGCAATGCGGCGCGGTTTGTCGGCTGCTCTGAGTCAATTGGCTGATGGCCCAGTGCCGCGTGGTGTGGTGCTGTTGTGCGCCGGTCGCACCTTCATGGCCGGCGCCGATATCAGCGAGTTTGACTCGGTGTTGGTGCCGCCGGATTTGCAGCAAGTGCTCTGGGAGTTCGAGTCACTGGCCTGTCCCACGGTTGTGGTGCTGCATGGCACGGCATTAGGTGGCACTGTCGAAGTTGCCTTGGCGGCCCATTACCGCATTGCTGAGCGTCATACCAAGATTGGATTTCCCGAAATTACTTTGGGCATCGTGCCCGGTGCGGTCGGTACGCAGCGGTTGCCGCGTCTGATCGGCGCTGAGGCGGCGCTAGGCTTGTTGCTTGATGGCAAGCCAGTGTCTGCTGAGCAGGCCTTGGCGCTGGGTCTGGTCGATGCCCTGGTTGACGGCGATCTGCGAGCCGCCGGTATCGCATTTATGCAGGATTTGCTCGCGGCGGGCAAAGGCCCGCGCCGGACGCGTGATGGCGTCGTTGAGCCGCTGTCCGAAGCACAAATCGGTGTGCTGCGCAGTCAGTCTGCTCGCCAGCATCGCGGTGTGATCACTGCAGAGCTCGACATCCAAGCGGTGCGTGCTGCCTGGGAGTTGCCCTTTGAGCAAGGCGCAGCGCTAGAGCGGGTGCTCAGCGAGGGTTCGCTGCTGAGCCCAGAGAGCAAGGCCCTGCGGCATTTATTCTTTGCTGAGCGCGCTGTCAGCCCTGTGCCTGGTATGGGTCCGTCGGCAGTGGCCCGGCGTGTCGAGCGTATCGGCATCATCGGTTCCGGCACCATGGGTGGCGGCATCGCCATGGCTTTTGCCAATGCCGGCATTGCCGTGGTGCTGCTGGACGTAGACCAGGCCGCTTTGGATCGCGGGTTGGCGATGGTGCACAAGAACTATGCCCTCAGCGTCAAACGCGGCCGCCTGACTGCGCTAGCGGTTGAACAGCGCATGGCGCTGATCAGTCCCACAACACAGTACGCGGACCTTGCCCAGGTTGATTTGGTCATCGAGGCAGTGTTCGAGAACTTGGCGCTAAAGCAGCAGATCTTTGTGCAGCTGGACCAGGTGTGTCGCCCTGGGGCCGTGCTGGCCACCAATACCTCCACGCTCGACATCAACCTCATTGCAGCAGTCACCGGTCGACCGCAGGATGTCATCGGCTTGCATTTTTTCAGCCCGGCAAATGTCATGCGGCTGCTGGAAATTGTGCGCACCGATACGACTGCTGATGACGTCGTTGCCACAGCCTTTGCATTGGCTAAACGTATCGGCAAAATCGGTGTGTTGTCGCGAGTCTGCTTTGGTTTCATCGGCAATCGCATGATGGATCCATATGCGCGCGAGGCTGAGCGGTTGGTGTTAGAGGGTGCAAGCCCCGCCCAGGTGGATGGCGCGCTCGAAGCCTTTGGCATGGCGATGGGCATCCTTGCGGTGTTCGACCTGGCCGGTATCGATGTGGGCGTTAAAGTGCGCCAGGCCAATCCACAACAGAACTCGCCCGATCCCACGTTTTATCGTTGCGATGCGGTGTTGTACGAGCAGGGTTGGCTCGGCCAGAAGGCCGGCAAAGGCTATTACCGCTATGACGCCGGGTCGCGTGAACGCGGCGTACACGCCGAGGCTGAAACCTTGCTGGCGGCAGAAGCTGCCCGCCTGGGCGTGGCGCAGAGGACCCATATCACTGAGCGTGAGATTGTTGAACGCTGTCTATTCGCGATGATCAACGAAGGCGCACGCATCCTCGAAGAAGGTATTGCGCGTTGTCCTGGCGATATCGATGTTGTGTATACCTCGGGCTATGGCTTTGCGCGCTGGCGCGGTGGGCCGATGTTCTGGGCCGATCAGATCGGCCTCGACACAGTGCTCGCAGGTATTGAAAAATATGGCCGGCAGGCAAGTCCTGCCGACTGGGAGCCGGCGCCGCTGCTCGTCCGGCTTGTTTCTGAAGGCAGTACTTTTACCGCATGGCAGGCTTCAAGACATGGCTGACCGTCCTATGTATGCAAGTTACGTTTCTTCCCCTTTGCCGCGGCCGTGGGCTGCCGTGCATGGCAGTGATGACCGCTTTGCGGTACACCGCATTTACTGCGTGGGGCGCAATTACGCTGACCATGTTCGGGAGATGGGTGGCGATCCCTCGCGCGAAACGCCCATCTTCTTCACCAAGGCGGCTGACGCCGTGGTGGCCAATGGCACCGATGTGCCGTATCCGCCACGCACGACCAACTTTCACCACGAGGTCGAGTTGGTCGTGGCGATAGGCAAGGGTGGCGCCAACATCACTGTCGACGATGCGCTCTCGCACGTTTACGGCTATGCGGTCGGTAACGACTTGACGCGCCGTGATCTGCAGGCCGAGGCTCGCGACAAGGGTCAGCCTTGGGACAGCGCCAAGGCCTTCGACAATTCGGCACCGATGGCGGCTATCCACACGGTGGAGCAGGTCGGTCATCCGACCGATGCGCGTATCTGGCTTAAGGTTAACGACGAGATCCGCCAGGATTCCAACCTGTCCAAGTTGATCTGGTCGGTGCCCGAGATCATTGCCGAGTTGTCGACCTTCTGGCGCTTGCAGCCTGGCGATCTGATCTTCACCGGTACCCCCGATGGCGTGGGTCCACTGGTTGAAGGTGACATGGTCACAGCCGGTATCTACGGGCTGGACACCTTGCAGCACCGGATCGTCGCGGTCAGCGTTTGACCGTGGCTGCGGCGCATCGGCCGCCGCTGTCGATGATGGTGTTGCTGGCGGCCTGCACTGCGCTGGGGCCGCTGGCCATCAACATCTACCTGCCCAGCCTGCCAGTGGTGCAGGCGCAGTTTGGCGTCGACATCGCAGCGTTGCAGTCGACGGTCAGTCTGGCGCTGGTGGCCTTTGGTCTGGGCTTGTTGTTGCTCGGACCCCTGGCGGATCGCTACGGCCGCAGACCTGCACTGCTGGCTGGCTTGGTGCTGTTCATTCTGGGCTCTGTGCTGACGGCCACAGCGCCCGGATTGCCGCAGTTGTTGGCCGGTCGTATGACTGCGTCATTGGGTGCCGCACTGACCTTTATCACCTCCCGTGCAGTGGTGGCCGACATCACGCCGCGCGAGCAGACGCAGCGCTCCATTGCGCAGATGACCATGATCATGTTGATGGCACAGATGACAGCGCCGATGCTGGGCAACATCGCGTTGTCCTCCGGCAGTTGGCGGGCGATTCAATACGGCCAGACGCTGTTTGGCGTGGTATTGCTGCTGCTGGTGCTGTGGCGCATCAAAGAAACCCTTCCTGCCCGGGTGGAAGGTGAAGCACTCACCGGCATGATGGCGCCTGCTTTTGCGCTGCTGCGACGTCGGCGCTTTCAGTTGTTGATGGGACAGACAGGGTTGCTGTATTCGGCATATCCGGCGTTTGTGGGCATCGCGCCTTATCTGATGATCTCGGTGTTTCACCGCCCTGCGACTGAATATGGGCTGTATTTCATCTCGCTGCCATTGGGTTATTTTTTGGGCAATGGCTATGTGCTGCGCTATGGCATGCGCTACGGACAGCATTACCTGATTCAAGCCGGAACCTCTGTGGGCGTGCTGGCTTGCCTGCTTTGCCTGCTGTTGTTTGCGCTGGGGATGCAGACGCCGGTGGTCCTGTTTGCCACCGTAGGCACGCTGCTGAACTTTGGGATGGGCTTGGCACTGCCGTCTGCATCGGCGCGGGCGGTGTCAGAGTCTTGGCCCAACACCGGCAGCGGTTGGGGTCTGGTGGGCTTTTCGCAGCAGTTTGCGGCTGCCGCGGGCGTCCAATTGGTGGGGTTCTTCCCGGCCACTTCTGCAGTACCGGTGGTCTGCGTGTGCATGGCTTTGACGGCAATGGTGCTAGCCATAGAGCGCTGGTCCAGTGCGGGCGTCCAACCGGTATAGTCGCCACTATGCATCCAGACACCCTGCAAATCCTTGCCGCAGCACTGTTTGCGCTGGCCATCGCCCACACCTTTGCCAGTGGTTGGCTGTTGCGTCTAGCGCATCATTCGCCCCGCCACGGAGGTGCCTTACACCTGCTGGGTGAAGTTGAATGCGTGTTCGGTTTGTGGGCACTGGTGCTGATGGTTTGCATGGCGTTTTTGCAGGGCACAACGCCGGCCGTCGAGTACTTGGAACAGCGCAGTTACATTGAGCCGCTGTTCGTGTTTGCGGTAATGGTGGTCGCCGCAACGCGGCCGGTGCTGACGCTGTCGCGGCGCGCAGTCGATGTGATTGCGCGCGTGTTACCCGGCAATCCTGCCGTCAGCGGCTACTTTGCAACGCTGTGTTTGCTGCCCTTGCTCGGTTCGTTCATCACCGAGGCGGCGGCCATGACTGTGGCAGCGTTGGTGTTGCGTGACAGGCTCTATGCCGCAGGCCCTTCAGCACGCTTGCAATACGCCACACTGGGCGTGTTGCTGGTCAATGTGTCTATCGGCGGCACGTTAACTAACTTTGCCGCGCCGCCGGTCTTGATGGTGGCGGGCACTTGGGGCTGGGACAACGCCTACATGCTGAACCATTTCGGCTGGCGTGCAGCGTTGGCAGTGGTGGTCAACGCGCTGCTGGTGACACTGATGTTCCGTCGTGAACTGACCAGTTTGGTGCCGGCGACCGAGACCACTCATGTGCCGCCACCTGCTTGGGTTACTTTGCTGACGTTGCTGTTTCTGGTCGGCGTGGTGGTCTTCGCGCACCATCCGCCGGTGTTTCTGGGCCTGTTGTTGTTCTTTATTGGTTTTGCCAAGGCTTACCCGCAGCATCAGGACCGGTTGATCGTGCGTGAAGCGCTATTGGTGGGTTTCTTCCTTGCAGGGCTGGTGGTACTGGGTGGATTGCAGCAGTGGTGGCTGCAGCCCTTGCTCAAGGGCATGGATGTCGGCGCGGTGTTTTATGGCACCACGCTGCTGACGGCCATCACCGATAACGCAGCTCTGACCTATCTGGCGTCATTGGTCGAAGGCTTGGATGAAGACTTCAAGCGGGCCATTGTGGCCGGTGCTGTGACCGGTGGTGGTTTAACGGTTATTGCCAATGCGCCTAACCCGGCCGCCTTTGCGATGCTCAAAAACAGATTTGAAGGCCACACCATCAAGCCGGCCCTGCTGTTGCGTGCCGCCTTGTTACCAACCGCCGTTGCGATCGTGGCGTTTCGCCTTATTTAGTGCTGTTTCAGGTGCCCGGTGATTCGTCGATCACTAAGCGATCCGGGCCGACCAGTTCACGCCGGTCTTTGATGACCATCAACGGTACCCCGTCGCGTTCCACCTGACCGATCAGCGTGCCATTCATAGCTTTGTCGCAGCCTGTCTGGGTCGCAGACACAAAAAAGTCTGCGCTAGGCCAGTCGCGCACGACGCGAAAGCGTGAATCGAGAAATTCGTTGATCTGCACCGACTCGCCGCAGAACGCGACCGTCAACTCTGCCGGTGCGCTGCCTAATTCATCGCGCAGCAGGCGGTTGAGCAGGTGCGCCGATTCGCGTGCTCCGTCATTCCAGTAATCGAGCTCATAGCGGCGAAAAGCCCCTTCCAGGCCGCCGGCGAGGTGGTTGTAAGCCACGTACTGATAGGGGTGTAGTCGCAGCATCAGCAGCAGATTGTCTGTGCCTATCGCCAACAGCAGGGCAGTGGCGGTAAGCAGCACAGCGCGCTGAGTTTTGAGCGACGTGAGCAGGGCATCGAGCCCCAGTCCTGCCAGTACTGCCAGCGGCGGC
>CANFSB010000015.1 GCA_947449495.1 Pseudomonadota bacterium | reverse complement strand
CAGCGCATCCCGATGGCCTTCACCTTGGGTAATGCCGACCCCAGGTACGCCGCGCAGTGCCTCGCCCAGCGACAGAGGCGCCCGATCCCGCAAATAGTCGGCGCTCAGCACTGTCAGCGACCGAGGGAGTTCTAGTAGCGATTGCCCTGAGGTCAGGAGGGTTTGCGTGGGGGGCGCAGCGTAGGTCACTGCGGTGGCAGACACCGATACGGTCTCCAGCCCGTCGTCGGGTGCGGCTGCAGCCGCCGTGAGGGTTGTCAGGCTGAGAGTCAGGGCAGCTAGACGAGGCACTGGAGGGATCTCCGGAAGGTCTGGGCCTCCAGCCTATATCTTAATGCGAATCATTTCTATTCGTATTTGGTGGAAGGATGCAGAAGACCTGTAGGATCGGGACATGAGAATCGGGAAACCTATCCTGCTGGTCACCACGCCGGTTGGCGTGGCCTTGGGCCTGTATGAGGGCTACCAGCTGACCGGCGGCATGGTGGTGCTGGTATTCGCCCTGATGGGCTTCTTTGGGGTGGCTATAGCCACCGTAGTACGCACCGTCCGTCGTGAAGAGGCGGCGCTGCGCAAGGCAGACGCCGCCAAACCGGAAGGTTAGAGGCTGTCGACCACCGCGGCGCCCGCAGCCGCCACGATTCCGTCCTGCGCGGACTGCACGCCGGACACGCCGATGCTGCCGACAATCTCGCCACCGTGTACCAACGGCACACCGCCCTCAACCTGAGTAGCGGGCATCGACAACATATGGATGCGACCGCCCAATACGCCATCTTCCATGGCCTTGGTGGGACGCTTGAAGAGCAGAGCGGTGCGGCCCTTTTCCTGGGCTACCAGTACGGAGCCCAGCTGAGTGCCATCGGCACGCTCCAGATACACCAGATGCCCAGTGATGTCGAAGATGGCTATGACAACAGTCCAGCCTTCTGCCACAGCCTTGGCTGAAGCGGCGGCAGCGATGATCTTAGCGTCGGCGAGTGAGAGTGTCTTGCGCGTGAGCATTCGTACGATCCTTGATGTCAGTGTGCGGTGCCGTGACGCAGCTTGTGCTCGCGCCGGCGGCGGTGAAGGATGTGTTCGGTATAGCCGTTGGGCTGAGCGCGACCTTGGAACACAAGTTCGCGGGCCGCCTGAAAAGCAATGCTGGCGTCGAGGCCTGTGCTCATCGGCGTGTACAACGGATCGGCGGCATTTTGCCGATCAACCACGCCAGCCATCCGCACCAGCGTGGCGCTAACCTGCGCCTCGCTGACCACGCCATGGCGCAACCAATTGGCAACATGTTGGCTGGAGATGCGCAGCGTGGCGCGATCTTCCATCAAGCCCACGTCGTGAATGTCGGGCACCTTGGAGCAGCCCACGCCCTGATCGATCCAGCGCACTACGTAGCCCAAGATACCCTGCAGGTTGTTGTCCAACTCTTGCTGGATGTCGGTCGCATCGGGCAGGCGCTTGGCCAGCGGCGGTGTCAGCAATGCATCCGTACCCGGCACACTCTGCGCTTGCAGCAGTGCCTGAACAGCATCGACATGCACGCTGTGATAATGCAGCGCATGCAATGCCGCAGCAGTAGGTGAGGGCACCCAGGCTGTATTGGCACCTGCCTTGGGATGACCGACTTTGACACGCAGCATCTCGGCCATGCGATCGGGAATGGCCCACATGCCCTTGCCTATCTGCGCACGGCCACGAAACCCCGCAGCAAGCGCGATCTGTACGTTGCGCTTCTCGTAGTCGGCAATCCACGGCTGCAATTTGACTTCGTCTTTACGCAGTACCGGCCCCGCTTCCATGCAGGTGTGAATCTCATCACCGGTGCGATCGAGAAAGCCGGTATTGATGAACACGATGCGCTGGCGTGCCGCATGGATGCACGCTGCGAGGTTGGCACTGGTGCGGCGCTCTTCGTCCATCACACCCATTTTGACGGTGTTGCGCGGCAGACCCAGCAGGTCTTCTACGCGGTCAAATAATTCGACAGCCAACGCCACTTCGGCCGGACCATGCATCTTGGGTTTGACCACATAGATACTGCCGGCGCGAGAATTGAGACGACCACCGCGCAGGTCGTGCAGCGCGATCATCAAGGTGATGCAGGCATCGAGCGCGGTTTCATAGACCGGCTGACCATCCAGCAACACAGCGTCGCTTTGCATGTGGTGACCGACATTACGCACCAGCAGCAAGCTGCGACCCGGCAAGGTGAGGCTGCCGCCGTCCGGTGCGCTGTATTGGCGATCCTGTGCCAAGCGGCGCGTGACCGTGCCGCTGCCCTTGGCAAACTGCGCTTCTAGGGAGCCATTCATGAGCCCCAGCCAATTGCGATAAACACCGACTTTATCGTCGGCATCCACTGCGGCAACCGAGTCTTCACAGTCCTGAATGGTGGTCAGCGCCGCCTCGATAACGACATCAGAAATACCGGCCACATCTGTGGCACCGATTACGCTATTGCGATCAAAGATCACATCAAGATGCAGGCCATTGTGTTTGAGCAGCACAGAGGCCGGCGCCGCAGCATCACCGCTCCAGCCGGCCAGTTGCTGAGTCTGCGCAAGGCCTGTGCTGCTGCCATCCCCTAGCGTGATCTGTAGTACGCCGCCAACCACACAGTAGCGCACTGCGCTGGCATGACTGCCGCTGTCCAACGGTGCGATTTGATCAAGCAGGGTACGCACATGGGCAATCACCAGTGCGCCGCGCGTCGCATCGTAGCCGCGCGCACCAGCTACCTGCGGCTCTAATGCATCGGTGCCATAGAGTGCGTCGTACAAGCTGACCCAACGTGCATTGGCAGCGTTGAGCGCATAGCGCGCGTTGCTGACCGGCACTACAAGCTGCGCACCCGCCACCAAAGCAATCTCGTCATCCACATGACTGATGTCGATAGTAAACGGTGCGGGTGGATCCACCAGATAACCAATGCTACGCAGGAATGTGGTGTGGCCCACAACATCAAACGGCTCTTGCCCATGCTCGCGCCACCAGTCATCGATCCGTGACTGCAAGCGGTCACGCTCTGCCAACAGTGCGGTGTTGCGCGGCGTAAAGACGAGCAGTATGGCTTCCACGCCAGCCCAGAATGTTTCTGCTGTCAGCCCAGTGCCGGGAAGGGCTTCTTGAGCGACAAACTGGGCGAGGGCGTGGGCGACCTGGAGGCGTCCGGCAGCGAGAGGGGCATTCACTGTTTTCGGTACTCGGCGTGCATCTACGGGGAGGCTTTAAAGGCTCGAAGAGGCTATCACATCCCCCGGCAAATTGAGGTAATGCGAGAGGCCGATGCAGGTGAGTATGATTGGCACCAACATCAGCAGGGATTTGCCATGTCATCCAAAACAGTTAGCGTTCGCGAAGCCACCTTTACGTTGCTGCGCGAACTGGGCATCAACAAAGTCTTCGGCAATCCGGGCTCAACCGAGCTGCCCATGTTTCGTGATTTCCCCGAAGACTTCAGCTATGTGCTTGGGTTGCAGGAATCAACTGTAGTAGGCATGGCCGATGGATACGCCCAAGCAACTCACAACGCCTCATTCGTCAATCTGCATTCGGCTGCCGGTGTAGGCCATGCGATGGGCAACATCTTTACTGCGTATCGCAACCGCACGCCCATGGTCATCACCGCGGGTCAGCAGTCGCGCTCATTGCTGCAGATGGAACCGTTCCTGTTCTCTACTCAAGCCACCGAGTTGCCACGGCCCTACGTGAAGTGGGCTTGCGAGCCGGCGCGCGCTGAGGACGTGCCCGCGGCTATAGCGCGTGCTTACTACATCGCCTGTCTGCCGCCCTGTGGCCCGACCTTCGTATCCATTCCGGTCGATGACTGGGATGTGCAGACTGCACCTGTACCAGCACGCAAGGTATCCACATCGATGCGTGCCGAGGCTTCACAAATCGATGCTTTGGCAGTGGTCTTACGCAACAGCCAGCGTCCGGTGTTTGTGATCGGCGGTGGCGTGGATCGTGAGGGAGGTTGGGCCATGCTGCTGCAGCTTGCAGAGCGTCATGGGGCACTGGTATGGGCCAGTCCGCTGATCGGCCGCTGCGGCTTTCCAGAGAATCACCCCTTGTTTGCCGGCTTTCTGCCGGCCTTCCGCGAAGAGATCTGCGCGCGTTTGCAGCCGCATGACGTGTGCGTGGCCATCGGCGCGCCGGTGTTCACCTATCACGCTGAAGGCGTGGGCGACTACACGCCGCCAGGCCTTGAGGTCTGGCAATTGACCGATGATCCGGACTGGGCTGCTTGCGCCATCACCGGCACTGCGATCTATACCAGCTTGGCTCCAGCCCTTCGGGATCTACTCGATCGCCCGGGTCCAGCCATACCTGCAGCACAGCACGGTCGCGCCGCACCCGCGCGGCTGCTGCCCACCGATCCGTTTCCCGACAGCTTCCTGATGCAGACGCTGGCCGACGTGCGCAGCGCAGACAGCATCATTGTCGAAGAAGCACCCAGCAGTCGCGGGCCGATGCAGGCCTACCTGCCCATCATACAAAGCGAAACCTTCTACACCTGCAGCAGCGGTGGCTTGGGGCATGGTCTGCCGGCAGCGGTGGGTGTGGCATTGGCTAATCCGGGTCGCAAGGTGATTGCGCTGATTGGCGATGGCTCTGCCATGTATTCCATCCAGGCGCTGTGGAGCGCCGCGCAACTGGGCCTGCCCATCACCTTCATCATCGTCAACAACCGTCGCTATGAAGCACTGCATCACTTTGCCAAGCGCTTTGGCATCAAGCAGGCAGTGGGAACAGATTTGGGTGGCGTGGATTTTGCGGCCATCGCACGCGCACAGGGCTGCGACGGTCTGCGGGTGGAACACGCCGCAGAATTGGCCAACACGTTGCGTGAGGCCATCGCATCACCTCGACCGACGCTGGTCGAGGTGATGGTCAGCCAGGGCTAGTCGCGAACCGGCTTATTTGCCGCCCGGCACCCACGGGCGGGAGACTTCGGTCTCCTGCTCGGTGATGAACTCCAGCAGCGCCGGCACACCCTTTTGGGTTTGCTCGATAGCACGCTTGATTGCAGGAATGATGTCTTCAGGGCGTGTCACGCGTTCGCCATAACCACCGAAGGCCCGTGCCATGGCGGCATAGTCACCCGAGATATCGGTGGCGCGGAACCGCTCAGTGGCGTTGGGCATGATCGGCAGTTCGATGGCCATGCAGAAGTTGTTCAGCAGGATCGACAGGATCGGCAGACGCTCACGCACCGCCGTCTCGAAATCCATGCCAGTGAAGCCGATGGCCGCATCACCCCACACGTTGATGCACAGCTTGTCCGGGTGCACTAGCTTGGCGCCCATGGCCAGCGGCAGACCGAAGCCCAACTGCGTGGTCTTGCCCCAACCGATGTACGACAAGGGCGTCGTCGACTTCCAGAACGGCACCAGCTGATCGCGCGGGCTGCCGGCGTCGTGGGTGATGATGGTGTTGTCGATGTCGACGGTCTTCTGCAGGTCCCACAACACGCGATAGGGGCTCAGGGGCGCTGAATCGCTCTGCAGCTTGGGCAGCCAGTTCTGCATCCACTCCGCTTCCACGCGCTTGATCTCGGCGGCCACGGCGGTGGCATCGCGGTTGGCAGTGACCGTCTTGCGGATCTCGGCGATCACGGCGCGCAACACCAGCTGTGCATCGCCGACCAGACCCAGTGCCGAAGTCACTGTCTTGTTGAGATCCACCGGATCGTTGGTCGAGTGGATATAAGTGGGGCCCTTGGGCATGGCGATAGCAAAGCTGCTCTCGGTGAACGAGCAACCGATGCCGAAGATGACGTCGGCAGAGCTGATGAAGTGATGGATCTGACGGTTGATACCGTGACCACCGGAACCCAGCGACAGCGGATGGCGCTCGTTAAAGGAGCTCTTGCCCGGCAGTGACGTGCTGACTGGTGCGCCCAGCAACTCGGCCAGTTCTTGCAGCTCGGCATAGGCGTTGGCCCAGTGCACACCTTGACCGGCATGGATGACCGGACGCTTGGCGGCCACCAGCAGGGCTGCCGCGCGCACCACTGCCTCGGGGTCTGCGGCGGAACGGGTCTTGTAGACCGGCGTGTAATTGAGCGGCTCGGGCACTTCATCGTTGAAAGCATCGAGGGGCACTTCGACCACCACCGGCTGCGGACGGCCGTTGCGCAATTGCGTGAACGCGCGGCGCAAAATATTGGGTGACTCGGCGCCGTCGAGCACCGGCTCGTTGTGCTTGGAGATGCCGCGCATCTGCAGCGTCGAGTTGTAGTTGTAGGGCAGGAACATGTTCTTACGCGCGTAGCCCTGCGGCACCACCAAAATGGGTATCGAATCGGCATAGGCCTGTGCCACGCCGCCATAGGCGTTCTCGGCGCCGGGGCCGTGCTGCATGCAGAACACACCCATGCTCTCGCCACGTGTCAACCGGGACACCGCATCGGCCATGTGCAGGCCGGTGCGTTCCTGACGGACGATAATCGTGCGGATGTCGATCTTTGCGGCGGCATCGAGCAGCGCGTTGCGCGGATAGCCAAACAGGTATTGCACGCGCTCGCGCTTGAGGATTTCGGCCATCGCCGCATCGGTTTTCACGGATAGTCACTCCAGTCGGTCAAGTAAGCCGTGTAGTGTACCAAGACCGGCGCAGCGGCCCCACCCATGAGCGGCGCCGCTAGAGCGAATGACACCGACTCTGTTGCATACTTCCTAGGTGGGAACTTGTCGCAGCAGCCTGCGTCCCATCACTAACGCAACTCTATTTGGCATGGGGACAATTTGATGTCAGGCAGGGTCGATCGGCGGCAGTTCATGGGTGCAGCACTGGCCAGCGCTGCCCTGGCCAGCCTTGCACGTGGCGCGAGCGCGGCTGCAGGGCCTTCCCAGCCGTTGCAGGCGCACCCACTGGCTCCAGGTCTGCGGTTGATTACTGGCGCCGGTGGCGCGGTGGTGAGCATCGAAGACGGTGACAGTGCCGTGCTGGTAGACAGCGGCTCCAGCGCGCGCGCGCGCGACCTGCTGACGCTGGTGCAACCGGGCAAGCGTCGGGTTAAAACGCTGATCAACACCCACTGTCATGCAGATCACACCGGCGGCAATGAAGTGCTGGCGCGCGCTGGCGCCGGCATCATCGCGCACGAAAACACTCGGCTGTGGATGCAACGGCCTGTGGCCGTGCCTTGGGAGCAGCGCGTCGTGCCGGCATTTGCGCGGCAGGCCTGGCCCACCACCACCTTCTATACCGACGGTGAGCTGCGGCTCGGATCGCACCAGATCCGCTACGGTTGGCTGGGTCAAGCCCATTCGGACGGCGATTTGTATGTACATCTGCCAGCCAGCAATGTGTTGATTACCGGCGATACCGTAACGCGCGGAACCTGGCCGATGCCGGATTGGACAGTAGGCGGCTGGATCGGCGGACTGGTCGATGCAGGCAAGCAGTTGCTGCCGCTGTGCGACGAAGCCACGCTCATCGTCACAGGTAGTGGTGATGTGGTGAATCGCAGCCACTTGCAAGCACAGACCGACATGCTCGATCTACTCAAAGAGCGCATCTGGCAACTGATGCGCAAAGGCATGAGCGATCTGGATATCATCGATGCCAAACCAACTGCCGAATATGACAGCCAGTGGGGCGATCCTAGGTTGTTCCTTATGAATACCTACAAAGGGCTTTGGGGTCACGTGCGCGAACAGCGCGGCGTTGTCTGAAGCGGAGCAGGGCGATGATCCACACACGGCTAATTTCCAGCATCACCGCGATAGCGTTGATGCTCCCCTCGTTCGTGCTCGCTGCACCGTTAGGTACTGCTTCAGGCCATGCTTCGGGTAGCGCCGACGCAGCCAACCTGCAGTGGCTCAACCAATACTGCAGCAAATGCCATAACGCTGAAGACTGGGCCGGCGGCGTAGCCTTCGACACCATGAATAGCGATGGGATCGGTAGCGACGCCAAGGTCTGGGAGGAGGCCGTCACCAAGCTGCGCGGGCGCTTGATGCCGCCGGCAGGTGAGAAGCAACCGCCACAGCCGCAAATAGATCAGTTCGTACGCTGGATGGAGGGCGAACTCGACGCCAATGCGGCACGCGCACCGGATCCGGGCCGGGTGGGTCTGCATCGCCTTAACCGCAATGAGTACGCCCGCGCGGTAGAGGAGCTGTTGGGCCTGCGCGTAAACCCAGAGCTGTTGTTGCCCAAGGACACGCGCAGCGAAGGCTTTGACAATGTGGCCGCTGTACTCAAGGTATCGCCAACTTTCCTAGATCAGTATGTGCAAGCCGCACGCACGGTCAGCAGCATGGCCATTGGTGAAGCCAAGCCGCGCTCCGCCAGTCAAACCTATCGCGCACCGGCCTCGCGCCAGGCCTTCCATCAAGAGGGCATGCCGCTGGGCACGCGTGGCGGCATGGTCATAGAGCACTGGTTCCCCGCCGATGGTGAATACGAATTTAACCTGCGTGTGCCGGTCGGCGGTGGCTATGGACTGGGCATGGCCGAGCAGACAGTAGTGCTGCTCATCGACGGCCGCCGTGTGTTTGAACAAAAGGTCGGCGGCGAGACTGATTCGCGCGCGGTCGATCAACAACAGGCTCCGGCCCAAGGCAAGATCAACGCGCGCTTCCAAAAGATCCGCGTGCCGGTCAAAGCTGGGCCGCGTCGCATCATGGCCACTTTTGTTGCTACCAGCTTTGCCGAATCCGAGGCGCTATTGGCACCCTTTGTCCCCGGTGGTGGCAGCGACAGCTATGCGCGGGTAGCCGGCATGGACATCGTCGGCCCGTTCAATCCCACCGGTGTGGGCGAAACGCCCAGTCGGCGCAAAGTGTTCTCGTGCTATCCCGCCAGCGCCAATCAAGAGCGACCCTGCGCGCAACAAATCATCGCGCGCATCGCCCGCGACGCGTTTCGCCGCCCAGTAACCGATGCCGATTTGGCAGCGCCACTGCGTTTTTTTGATGAAGGTCAGCGCAACGGCGGCTTTGAAGCCGGCGTCCAAACCGCACTGATGGCCATCCTTTCAAGCCCGAAGTTTCTCTACCGCATTGAGACGCCTCCGGCAGGCGTGGTCGCAGGTCAATCCTATGCGCTGGACGATCTGGCTTTGGCCTCACGTCTGTCGTTCTTTCTGTGGAGTCGCGGTCCGGATGAGCAACTGCTGCAACTGGCTGCAGCGGGCAAGCTCAAAGACCCGGCAACCCTGCAAGCGCAAGTGCGGCGTATGTTGGCCGACGAGCGCTCCAAATCACTGATCAGTAACTTCGCCAATCAGTGGCTCAACGTCGAGAACTTGGACAACGTTGATCCTGACGGCGCATTGTTCCCCAACTTCGATGAAGAATTGCGGCGTGGGTTTCGGCGCGAGATAGAACTGTTTGCAGACAGTATTTTGCGCAATGACGGTCGCATTACCGACTTGCTCAGTGCCGACTATAGCTTCCTAAACGAGCGCTTGGCCTTGCACTACGGCGTACCCAATGTACGCGGTGATCAGTTTCGACGTGTGCAACTGGCAGACTCGGCACGCTGGGGCTTGTTGGGCAAGGGCGCCATGCTGATGTCCACAAGCTATGGCAACCGTACGGCGCCGGTGCTGCGTGGCAACTGGATACTCGAGCGCGTGCTGGGCACACCACCCTCGGCACCACCGCCCGGCGTGGAGGCACTCAAAGAGAACACCCCCGGAGCGCCTCCCAGCACTGTAAGACAACGCCTCGAATTGCACCGGGCACAGCCGTCCTGCAATGGCTGCCACGCCGTGATGGATCCGCTGGGTTTTGCCCTGGAAAACTTTGATGCAGTGGGCGCCTGGCGCGAACGTGATCGCGAAATACTCACGCCAGTGGATGCATCTGCGAGTTTTGTAGATGGCACGCGCTTCTCAGATGTGAACGATCTTCGCCGCTACCTAACAGGCAAGCCCGATCAGTTCGCACAGACGCTGACCGAAAAATTGATGGTGTTCGCCTTGGGTCGTGCAGTGGAATACACCGACCGGCCACGCATTCGCGCCATCGTGCGCGAGGCGGCCACTCACGATTATCGCTTCTCCTCGTTGCTCACCGGTGTGGTACTCAGTGAGCAATTTCGTTTCTCCCGCAGCCCCGAACTCGCCCGGAGCACGCCATGACCTATCTCACACGCAAATTCCTGCCACGCCGCACCTTCCTGCGCGGCGCAGGTATCGCGCTATCTCTGCCGCTACTCGATGCGATGATCCCCGCGCACACAGCGCTGGCAAAGACTGCCGCAGCTGCAAAGCTACGCATGGGTTTTGTGTACTTCCCCCATGGCGCGATCATGGACAAGTGGACGCCAACCACCGAAGGCGAGAACTATGAGTTGTCGCCCATTCTCGAACCGCTCAAACCCTTTCGCCAACAACTGACAGTGGTCAGTGGCTTGGGCAACCGGCCAGCGCAAAGCGCCGCAGTACACGCCATCGTTCCGGGAACCTGGCTGTCCTGTGTGCATCCGCGCGAGACGCACGAGGCCTATGGCGGTATCACTGTCGATCAGATGGCCGCTATGCATATCGGCCAGGAAACACCGCTGCCTTCTTTGGAGGTGGCCACCGAAGCCCCCGGTGGTGGTGGCGCCTGTGATCGCTCTTATGGCTGCAGCTATTCAGGCACGGTGTCGTTTCGTACACCGACCACGCCGCTGCCCATGGAATACAACCCGCGCAGTCTGTTTCAGCGACTGTTCGGTCGCGGCAATACTGCTGCCGAGCGCAAGCTGCAGGCGCAGCAATACGCCAGCATTCTCGACATGGTCGTCAGCGAAGCCAACGATCTGCGCCGCAGCCTGGGTGGTCCGGACCGCGCAGCATTGGATGACTATCTGGAGAGCATCCGCGAGATTGAGCGGCGCGTGCAAAAGGCTGAAAAGCAGGACCTGTCCAAGCTGGCATTGCCCGACATGCCGGTGGGCATCCCGGATGCCTTCCCGGATCAGATGGGCCTGATGTTCGACATGATGGCACTGGCCTGGCAGGCTGATTTGACGCGCATCCAGACGTTCATGATGGCCGCAGAGGTCAGCAACATGACCTATAACCACATCGGCATCGCCGATGCATTCCATCCGCTGTCACATCACCAGAACGACCCTGCCAAGAAAGACAAGTTGGTGCGCATTCAGCGCTGGCATACCGAACAGTTTGCACGCTTCCTGAAGAAACTCGCCGAGATGCCGGACGGTGAAGGCTCGCTGCTGGATCATTCGATGATTGTCTATGGCAGCAACATGAGCAACAGCGATGCGCACAACCAGTTCCCACTGCCCACCAGCATCGTTGGCGGTGGAGCGGGGCGCATGAAGAGCGGTCGTCATGTGCGCTACCCAGACCACACCCCGCTGTCCAACGTACTGCTGACACTGCTGGACAAGGCAGGAGTGCCGCAAACTGTGGTCGGTGACAGCACCGGTCTGCTGTCAGAGATCTGAGTATGACCACGCGACTGGTAGTGTGGCTGGTGCTGGCCCTTGCTCCGGTGGTTGTAGCCACTGCAGCGCAAGCGCCAGACGCTGGCGAGCTTACACAGGATGGCTCTACTGCCTTGCATTGGGCAGTGCATCAAGACGATGCAGTACTGGTGCAAAGACTGCTTAAAGAAGGGGCCAACCCCAACGCAATAAATGATTACGGCGCAACGCCATTGGCAGAAGCCGCGGTCATCGGCAATACGGTTGTATTGACGGCATTGATCAAAGCCGGTGCCGATGTGAATGCCGTAAACGCCTCGGGCCAGACTTCATTGATGGTACTGGCGCGTACCAGCAATGTCGCTGCAGTGCGCGTGCTCATCCGTGCCGGCGCAAAGGTTAATGCCGCCGAAAAGATCCGTGGCCAAACGGCCTTGATGTGGGCTGCGGCACAAGGACAGCCCGCGATGGTGCGAGAGCTCATCTCGCACGGCGCCGATGTCAACGCACGCACTCTCGTCAACGACAACCAACGTCAGGTCAGCGGCGAGCCACGCGCCCAATATCGCCCGGCAGGTGGGTTTACAGCGCTACTGTTTGCCGCGCGTCAAGGCTGTTTGGAATGCGTGAAGGCGCTGGTAGGCAAAGGCGCACAAATCGACTACACCGATCCGGAAGGTGTGACCGCCTTGATCGTTGCAGTCAATAACTTCAACTTTGATATTGGTGCCTGGTTGCTGTCCAAGGGTGCCAACCCCAATCTGTGGGACTGGTGGGGTCGCACCGCACTGTGGTGCGCCGTGGATCTCAACACGGTACCCCGTGGCGGCCGCCCCGATATGCCTTCACTGGATCGCATCAGCAGCCTGCAGATGATCGATCTGTTGCTTAAGGCCGGTGCCAATCCCAACCTGCAACTCAAGTTGCTGCCACCGTATCGCGCCGTAGGGGCAGATCGCGGGGCCGACACACTGCTGACCATCGGCAGCACACCCTTGCTGCGTGCGGCCAAGGCCGGTGACGTAGAGGCCACACGCTTGCTGCTCGCAGCAGGCGCCAATCCCAATTTGCCGCAAGTGGCCGGTATTACTCCTGTTATGGCCGCCGCGGGTTTGGGTTCAACTAACATAGATACGCGCGGTTCGCTCAAGACGCAGGCAGGCATGATCGCCAGTCTCCAGCTGATGCTCGCGGCTGGCGGCAACCTGACGCTGCAAGACAAACAAGGACGCACCGCGCTGCATGGCGCCGCATTCTGGGGCTACAACGATGTGGTGAAGTTCTTGGCAGCCAATCACGCGCCGTTGCAGGCCAAGGATGCTAAAGGGCTCACGCCTGTCGATCATGCGCTGGGTAAGGCGGGTGGTCAGGGCCGGGGCGGGCAGGGTGTCAGCGTTTACAAAGACACGGCCACGCTACTCGAACAGCTACAGGCTGCTGCCGTCACCGCGCAACGCTGAGTCAATTTATTTAAGTCAGTCGAGGTTTATCGCTCATGTCCGAACGCCGCTTGGTTTGGGATCTGCCCCTGCGAGTTTTTCATTGGTCGCTGTTGCTGGCCATAGTCGGTCTGTACCTGACAGCCCACGCCGATGCGGATTGGCTACAGTGGTTGACAGGATCGTTTGACGTCACCTGGATGGAGTGGCATTTCCGCTTCGGTTACACCGTGATCGGTTTGCTGCTCTTTCGTATTGTGTGGGGCTTTGTGGGTCCCAAGCACGCGCGCTTCGCGCAGTTTTTGCCAAGTCCGCGCAAGCTGATGGCCTACGTCGGTACAGTGTTGCAGCGCGACTCCAAGCCCGCCATCGGTCACAACCCGATGGGGGCGCTGATGGTGCTGGTACTGCTAGCGATGGTGGCGGTGCAGGCTGGCAGCGGCTTGTTCACGTCGGACGACATCGTCTGGGCCGGACCGTTCTTCCCGGCTGTCAGCACAGCGTTCTCCACTGCTGCCGGTTCGCTACATCACAGCAACTTTGAACTGCTGCAGTGGCTAATCGGTGCGCATGTGGCAGCGATTGTGTTCTACACGGTGTGGAAGCGTCAGCGGCTGGTGCCGCCGATGGTGCACGGCCACAAGAGTGCTGAGATCGTTCCTGCAGAGGAAGCAATCAAGAGCTCACGGTTGCCACTGGCACTGTTTCTGGCCGTGGCAGTAACTGTACTGGTGTGGTGGGTGCTCAAGCAGGCGCCGCCGCCTGTGGATACCAGCTACTGATTAGAAGCTGGTAAAGAACTGGCAACCGGGCCTAGCGGCCCGGCTGCCAATCATCGCGATTACTTCGCGCGATACGAGTCGTGGCAGCTGCCGCAGGCCTTGCCCACAGCTGCAGCGGCCTTCAACGTCTCGGCCTTGTCGCCCTTGGCAGCAACAGCGCCCAGGTCGGTAGCAGCCTTGACCAGATCGTCGGCCTTAGCCTTGAAGTCGGCCTGGCTGTTCCAGATGCCATCCAGCGCAGCTGTTTTGAACTGCGTGAACTTGCGCGTGTCGGCCGCGAACAGATCCGGTGCAATTGGGGCCATCGCAGCCAGACGTCCGGCAGCCTTGGAAACCTGCGCGGCGTCGAAGGGCGCGGTGTTGCGCATCATGCCGCCAACCGGACCCCAAGTGGCTGCGACGACCTTGAAGAGGCCCTGACGGGTCTCGATCTGGCTCTTGGCAGCATCCTCTGGTGAGGGCGGGCCAGCAGGTGCAGCAGCATGGGCAGCGCCCACGGCGAGCGCGGCAGCAATGCCGAAGCTGATCAGTTTATTCATTCAAAAACTCCCCGGTTTTTACAAGTGGTCGGACCAGCCGATTCTAGCAGGGCCACGCCCTGACTCGTCCAGCCAGTCCGCATGACAGTTTATTGCAATATCAACGTCGTGATTTAGGCGCCGCGTCCGATGACAGAGGCTGTGGCAATCAATTCCTCAAGCAAAGCCAATGATGCTTTACCCGAACAGGCAAACGGATTGAGCACCGGCTTCTCGGCGTATTTGAGCAGCAGGGCCGTATTGACCTTGGAGATGTGCACTTGGCCCATCGTCCAACTGCCAAACCGGCGCTCTGGAATCTCCTCAAAACTGAGAATACGGACATGGCCGTTGCGCGGGTCGCCAACAATGGCGTTGTAGGTCTCGCAGACTTCGTCCCGACCACCCTCCAGCACCTGCAGAAAAATGTCATCGCTGTAGCACAGCATGCCGGTGATGCCACGCTCCGGATTGTTGTGCCGGCATTGCAACATGATCGAATCGATGGCAGCCGGAGTAAGCGCCTCGATAGCGCGGCTGGCGTAAAGCAATCTGACGAGCATGGTGTGGTCAGTCCTTAAGGTTGATCAGGGAGAGAAACTCGCGCCGCAGCGGCGCGTTTTTCAGGAAAGATCCGCGCATCACACTATTGATCATCTTGGCGCCGGTGTCTTTGACACCGCGCCAATGCATGCAAAAGTGATCCGCTTGCATCACCACAGCCAAGCCATCCGGGCTGACTTTACTCATCAGCAAGTCAGCAATCTGCGTGATGGCTTCTTCCTGAATTTGGGGTCGGCTCATGATCCACTCTGCCAAGCGTGCGTACTTGGACAAGCCGATCAGGTTGGAGTGCTCGTTGGGCATAATGCCGACAAACAAGCGCCCCATGATCGGGCAGAGGTGGTGGCTGCAGGCACTGCGAACTGCGATAGGGCCAACAATCATCAGTTCGTTAAGATGCTCGGCATTGGGAAATTCGGTAACAGCCGGCTCTGCTACGTAGCGACCCCGGAACACTTCCTGCAGATACATCTTGGCGACGCGCCGCGCCGTGTTCTGGGTGTTGTGGTCGCTGGCGGTGTCTATCACCAAACTATCGAGCATCGCTTTGACCTTGCCCTCGACCTCCTCTAGCAGAGCGTCCATCTCGCCGGGCTGCACATACGGGGCAATGTTGTCGTTAGCGTGAAAACGCTTGCCCGCAGCGACGAGGCGCTGGCGGATTTGCGCAGATATGGGGGTGGCGTCTTTGCCCATCGCAGCGGCACTCTATGAGAAGGTCTGCCAGTCTAGACCAGTGTTACTTTCCAGTGCTACCAAGCGGATTGGCCGCCGCCGTCGGCAGGCTCGACCGGATCCAAACCGCCTGATTAAGGGCACCGCAGACCGGCGTGATAGACTGCGGAATCGCCTTATAGCGTCGGGCCGGCCCTGCCGGCTCCCTTACAACTGCCCGGAGACCACAGCAATGACCACCAAACTCGATCGTCCGCTCAAGCGCGAAATCCTCATCGACGACAAGGCCTACACCCTGACCATCGACGCCGATGGCCTCAAGCTGGTCGAAAAGGGCCGTCGCAATGGTCCCTCGGTGACTTGGAAGAGCATCGTCGGTGGCACCGATCACGGCTCGGCTGCCAGCGAGGGCTGATCCATGAAACGAGCACGCGGCGCGGTACTGTTGGCCTTGGTGCTGACAACACTCGCAGGATCCGGGTGCTCGCTGTTGGCAGGTCGCTTCGGCGACCTGCCCACGCCCGATCACATCGATCTGGCTCGCTACATGGGTCATTGGCGGGTCATCGCCAACATCCCGTACTTTGCAGAAGACGGCTGCTTCGATTCCATCGAGAGTTACGCCCTGCGGCCCGATGGCGACATAGACAACTGGTTCAGTTGCCGGCGCAAATCCGCCTCAGCACCTTTGGAGCGCATTGCAACCGCGCGCGCCGAGGTGGTTAATCGCCAATCCAATGCCGAATGGAACGTGAAGTTTCTCGGCTTTCTCAAAATCAAATATGTAGCTCTGGCGGTGGATAAAGACTATCGCTGGATCGCCGTGGGCCATCCCAGTAGGCAATATGGCTGGGTGATGGCACGTGACACCGTGATGGACGAAGCCACTTACCAGCAGATTCTCAAGGTGTTCGCCGACAGCGGCTACGACACCACGCGGTTTGTCAAAGTCCCGCAGGCAGTGCCCGCAGTCGACCCACCTGCTTTTTGACGAGGCTCTCATGACTGTTCCTGCGCGCACCCAAGTGGCGATCATCGGGGCCGGACCGGCCGGCTTGTTGCTTGGACAACTGCTTCAATTACGCGGCATCGACACAGTCATCCTGGAGGCCAAGAGCCCCGATTACGTGCTGGGACGCATCCGTGCCGGCGTGTTGGAAGAGATCACCGTCCGCAAGCTGCATGAAGCCGGCTGTGGCGACCGCTTGGCGCGTGAAGGGCTGGTGCACCACGGCACTGGCATTGCGTTTGGCGGCTCGCTGCACCGCATCGACATTCAGGGCCTGACCGGCGGCAAGGTGGTGACTGTCTACGGCCAGACCGAAGTCACGCGCGACCTGATGCACGCCAGAGAATCGATCGGCGCTCAGACGGTATATGAGGCTCAGGACGTTCAGTTGCACGACCTGACCGGCACGACGCCCTCGGTCAGCTGGCTCAAAGACGGCACGCGCCACACTCTGCACTGCGATTTCATCGCCGGCTGCGATGGGTTTCACGGCGTCAGCAGAGCCAGCATCCCCAAGGACAGCATCCGCAGCTTCGAGCGGGTGTATCCCTTCGGTTGGTTGGGCGTGATGGCCGACGTGCCGTCATTGCCCGAACTGGTCTATGCGCATCATGAGCGCGGTTTTGCTCTGTGCTCGCTGCGTTCGCCCACTCGCAGTCGCTATTACGTTCAGGTACCCCTGACCGACACCGTGGACCAATGGTCCGACGCGCGATTCTGGGATGAATTGCTGCAACGCGTGGATCCGCTGACGGCATCACGCATCGTCACCGGTCCGTCTATCGAAAAAAGCATCGCGCCGCTGCGTAGCTTTGTAGCGGAGCCGTTGCGCTACCACCGGCTGTTCCTGGCCGGCGACGCAGCCCACATCGTGCCGCCCACCGGTGCCAAGGGACTGAACCTGGCTGCCAGCGATGTGCACTATCTGTCGGAAGGTTTCATCTCCCACTATCGTGAGCGCTGCGACTTGGCGCTTGACGGTTACTCGCAACGAGCTTTGGCACGCATATGGAAGGCCGAGCGCTTCTCGTGGTGGATGACACAGCTGCTGCACACCTTCCCGGACCAAGACAGCTTTGCACCGCGTTTGCAGCAGGCAGAGCTGCAATACCTGATCAGCTCCGAAACCGCCCAGCGTCTGCTGGCCGAAAACTACGTGGGGTTGCCAACATGAAACACAGCTCGCCTTGGGCTTTCATTAGCAGCATAAACACGCCGATTGCGGCGCTGCTGTCGCTATTTGTCTGTGTACCGGCGATGGCCACTGTGTACGAGTTGCCGGAAGGTGCAGGCGGTTTGTTCGGCCGTCAAGAGCGAGTGCTCACACGTCGCGAAGACACCCTCTACGAAATTGCCAGACGATTCAGTCTCGGCTCTGAAGAAATCGTGCGTGTGAACCGCGACATCGATCCGTGGCTGCCCGGCGATGGCAAAGATGTGGTCATACCCGGTGAACGCGTACTGCCCACCACTGCGCGTGAAGGCATCGTGGTCAACCTGCCCGAGCACCGGCTGTACTACTACCCCAAAACGCCTAAGGGCCAAAAGCCCGTGGTCATCACCTATCCGGTGAGCATCGGCAAGATGGACTGGCATACGCCATTGGGCAAAACCCGCGTCGTGACCAAGACCGAACGGCCCAGCTGGACGCCGCCGGAGTCCGTGCGCAAAGAACACTTGGCCAATGGCGATCCGCTGCCAGCGGTGGTGCCACCGGGTCCGGATAACCCGTTGGGCCTGTATGCCATGCGTTTGGACATCAAACCCGGCGCCTATCTGATCCACGGCACCAACAACCCCATCGCGGTAGGCATGGCCGTCACGCACGGTTGCATCCGGATGTACCCGGAAGACATCGAGGCGCTGTTTCCGTTGGTACCGGTCGGCACCCCGGTGCATCTGGTCAACGAACCATTGAAACTGGCTTGGATCGACGGACAATTGGTTCTAGAGGTACACCCACCGGTCAATGCCGAGGGTCAGACCGTAGAGCCAGACGTGGAACAGTTCACAGCGCGACTTGAGCAAGCCTTGGGCGATGCGGTGGTGGCCATCCACTGGGACCTGGCCATAGAGGAACTGCGCAAAGCGCGCGGGATGCCGGTAGTTGTAGGTCTGGCAGCCGAGATGCCGGATGCCCCCGTGGTCATCCCCGCCCTAAGCAGAACCGAGCACTGATCCAAAAAAGGGGTTGAACAGCGGGCCAAATTCGTTATAGTTTGCGGCTTGCGTCACCAACGGTTTCGCACAAGTTCCTGATTTCTATAACCTTTAAGAATCCCCAGCCAGATGTCTGAACGCGATACAGAGCGCTTTGACCTCGACGAGGAATTTCTCGTTGAGCAGGAAGACGGCAACGTTTACGACCGCATGCTCGACAAAGTCGACAAGCGCGCGCGTGACAAAGGCAAAAAGACCGGCAAAGCAGCTTGGAGCAAGCTCGAGGAAGTGCTTGCCGATCGCAAGCTCGAAAGAGACCTGCAGGATTTCGACGACCTGGAAGCCTGACTTCGGGTCCGGAGCGACAAGATGACCAAGCAGCCCCTGCTGCCCTGGGTGGTGCTCAAGTTCGGTGGCACCAGCGTTTCCACTGTTTCCAACTGGCGCAACATCGCCGGCATCGTCAAACAGCGCCAAGCCGCTGGGGCTGCCGTGCTGGTGGTTCACTCTGCCGTCAGTGGCATTACCGACCGTTTGGAAAAGCTGTTGGCCGCCGCGCTAACCGGCGAACACGAAGTGGCCATGGCAGCCATCGAAAGTCGTCACCGTCAATTGTGCGACGAACTGGGCCTAGGCAGCAGTGCGCAACTGGACGGCTACTTCAACCAATTGCGCCAGATCTCGCATGACATCAGTCTGATGCGTGAGGTCAGCGATCTTGCGCGCGCGCGCGTGATGTCCCACGGCGAGCTGATGGCCACCGAGATCGGCTGCCGATTTCTGCTTTCACAAGGCATCGAGGTGCGCTGGTTTGATGCCCGCGAGGGTCTACGAGCCGAAAACCGCGGCACTGCACGCGGCAGCCTGTTGTCGGCCACCTGCGACTTCTCGCCAGATAAGGCACTGAACGAACGCCTGCGAGCGCTGGCTCCTGTGGTTATCACCCAGGGATTTATTGCCCGCGATGATGACGGCAACACCGTGCTGCTGGGGCGAGGTGGCTCGGATACCTCCGGTGCTTATTTCGCCGCCAAGCTGCAAGCACAGCAATTGGAAATCTGGACAGACGTGCCTGGCATGTTCAGTGCCAATCCACGCAGCACACCTGCATCGCGATTGCTGCGCGAATTGCATTACGACGAGGCGCAGGAAATCGCCAGCAGCGGAGCCAAAGTACTGCATCCGCGCTGCATCTTGCCGGTACGTGCACAGCAGATTCCGCTGTACGTCTTTGCCACACAATTGCCGGGCCTTGAGGGCACACACATCAATGGCGCACCTGCTGACGGAAGCGCCAAGGTCAAAGCGGTCTGCGTCAAGAAGGGCATTACGCTGCTGGCGCTGGACAGCCCTGGAATGTGGCACGAAGTAGGCTTTTTGGCAGACGCGTTTCAGATCATGAAGCTGCACGGCATGTCAGTCGATCTGGTCTCCACTTCAGAGACCAACGTGACTGTGTCTTTAGACCCTGCTGCCAACACGCTCGATGCAGCGGCTATCGATGCGCTAGTGGCCGATCTGTCACAACTGTCTCGTGTGCAGGTGATCGGTCCCTGCGCCTCGGTCAGTCTGGTGGGACGCAATATCCGCGGCATCCTGCACAAGCTGGGTGAGGCCTTTGAGTTCTTTGAAGAGCAGCGCATCTACCTGGTAAGCCAAGCGGCAAACGACCTCAACTTCACCTTCGTGGTTGATGAAGATCAAGCCGATCGTTTGGTCAATCAGCTGCATGACCTGCTCATCCAGCCGGTGCCGGGTGATCGCGTGCTCGGCCCCACTTGGGAGCAGCTGTTCGATAAGCCCGCGGCAACCGGCACTCGGTCTCAGCAGTGGTGGCAAGCCAAGTCTGCCCAACTGGTGCAGGTGCTTGGCGCACGCGATGCCGCTTATGTATACGACACTGCCACGCTGCGTGCCCGCGCTCAGTCGTTGCGCGCCCTCAAATCGCTTGACCGCGTGCTGTTTGCCACCAAGGCAAACCCGAACACCGAAATCCTCAAGCTGCTGCATGCTGAAGGCATCGGCATGGAATGCGTGTCGCGTGGTGAAGTGGAAAACGTTCTGGCTGCACTGCCACAATTGGATCGTTCGCAGATCCTGTTTACGCCCAACTTTGCGCCACGTTCCGAATACGCTTGGGCGCTGCAAACCGGCGTGCAACTGACCATCGACAACTTGTATGTGCTGCGCAACTGGCCCGAACTCTTCAAGGGTACCGAGCTGTTCGTGCGCATCGATCCGGGCACTGGTCGCGGCCACCATGAGCACGTACGCACAGCTGGCCAAGCCTCCAAGTTCGGCGTGCCGCTGGCAGAAGCTGCGCAATTGCAGCAGCTCTCGCAGCAGATTGGTTTCAAGATCATCGGACTGCACGCGCATACCGGCAGCGGCATCTTCGACATAGACAACTGGGTGCAAACCGCCAACCAACTGGCAGCACTTGCAGCGCAATTGGGCACAGTGCGCACGCTGGATCTGGGCGGCGGCTTTGGCGTCCCGGATGGAGCGGATCTGTCGACAGTCGACCTGCCCAAGCTCGACGCAGCCCTACTGACATTCAAGCAAGCGCATCCGTCACTGTCGCTGCAAATCGAACCAGGCCGCTATTTGGTGGCAGAGGCCGGCGTATTGCTGGCGCGCGTCACGCAGCTCAAGCAGAAGGGCGATCATGCCTACCTAGGCGTTGCCACTGGCATGAATGCATTGATCCGTCCGGCGCTCTACGGAGCCTTCCACGAGATCGCCAACCTGTCGCGGCTGTCTGAGCCACACACGCAGTTGTACGACGTGGTCGGGCCAATCTGTGAGACTGGCGACGTGCTCGGTCACGGCCGGCAACTGCCGCCCAGCGTCGAGGGCGACATCATGCTCATTGGCACTACGGGCGCCTATGGGCATTCGATGGCCAGCACCTATAACGAGCGGCAGATCCCAGACGAACTAATGATCTGAGGGCGAGGGCGCTGCATCGCGCCCTTTGCTTGTGGGGTTAGTGTCAGAGCTTTGCAGCGGTGCGCTGCTGATGACGCATCTGCAACTCTCGGGCGACTTTTTGCAATGACAAACCCCGCGCTGCCAGCACCAGCGCCAAGTGGAAAATCAAGTCGGCAGACTCTGATACCAGCTCAGCATCGTCACCGGCAGTTGCGGCCAGAGCCACCTCAACGCCTTCTTCGCCCACCTTCTGCGCCATGCGACGTGTGCCACGCGCATGCAAGCGGGCGGTGTAACTGTCTTCCGGACGTTCTGCAAGCCGCTGGGCGATGACGCGCTCCAGCTGACCTAGAAACTGCACGGCTGGCAATTCATCGGCATTGCCATCGCCAAAGCAGGTGGGTGTGTTGCGATGGCAGGCCGGGCCTACAGGCTCGGCAGTCACCAGCAGCGTGTCGTGGTCACAATCCGACTGTATCCGCACCAGCTTGAGGCTGTTGCCGGAGGTTTCGCCCTTTTCCCACAAGGCCTGGCGCGATCGGCTGAAAAACACTACGCGACCACGCAGCAGGGTCTGCTGCAGTGCCTCTCGATTCATGTACGCAAGCATCAGCACTGCGCCGGTCGCTGCGTCCTGCACGATGGCCGGTAGCAGTCCGTCGCCTTTGTCGAAATCAAGCCGGTCGATATCGGCGTTGGTGAAACTCATGTACGCACCTCGATGTGCCGGCTCTTCAGAAATTGTTTGAGATCGGGAATCGCAATTGCGCCAGAGTGAAACACACTCGCAGCCAGTGCCGCATCGGCACAGCCCGCCTCAAATAGGGCGGCAAAATGCTCCGGCGTTCCGGCTCCACCCGATGCCACCAGCGGCACACGGCAAATCTCGCGTACTGCAGCCAATTGCGCCAAGTCATAGCCTCGCCGCACACCATCGCTGGCCATACAGTTGAGGACGATCTCGCCGGCGCCGCGCTGTTGCACTTCACTGACCCATTGCAAGGTTTCACGTCGCGTATCACGGCTGCGATCCGGATCGCCGGTGAACTGGTGCACGCTCCAGCCCTCGGGTGTGGTTTGGCTGTCGATACCAACCACCACGCACTGCGAACCGAAGCGGCTGGCCAACTGATCAATGAGCCCCGGATCAGACAGGGCAGGTGAGTTGATCGACACCTTTTCAGCACCGGCATTGAGCACGGCCTCGGCCTCTGCAACCGAGCGAATACCGCCGGCAACACAGAAGGGTATGTCGAGCACCTCGGCCACGCGGGCGATCCAACCACGATCGACAGAGCGGCCCTGCGGACTGGCTGTGATGTCGTAGAACACCAGCTCATCTGCATCCTGATCCCGATAACGCTGCGCCAGTTCCAGAATATCGCCCACCACACGGTGGTCGCGGAACTGCACACCCTTGACGACCTGCCCGTCGCGTACGTCGAGGCAGGGAATTATGCGTCGCGCAAGAATGGCTGCAGCTCCTCTGTAGTCATGCGTCCTTCGAGCAGTGCTTTGCCGCTGATCGCTGCGGCCACGCCCACGCGCGCCAGTGCTGCCAGATCAGCGGCATCGCGCACTCCGCCCGAGGCCTGCCAGGCGATACCGGGGCAACGCTTGAGGCCTTCTTCGTACAAGGCAACATTAGGACCGCCAAGCGCGCCATCACGCTCGATATCGGTACACAGCACATGCCGCAGTCCATCGGCTTGGAACTGCGCGATCAGGTCCCACAGGCTCACCGGATGTTCGGTGACCCAGCCGCGCGTGCGCACCCGCGGCACGCCGCCCTCATCCACGCGCACATCAATCGCAAGGCACACGGCCTCAGTGCCAAAACGTTGCAAGGCAGTACGGGCAATCTCGGGTTGCTCAACGGCAGCACTACCGATGACTGCGCGCGACACGCCAGCGGCAAACAGATCTTCCATGACAGCCAGACTGCGCAGGCCGCCGCCCACTTGCATCTTCAGACGGCCCAAAGCGGCCATCTGACCCAGCAAAGCGCGATTACCCATCACGCCATCACGGGCACCATCCAGGTCAACCACATGCAGCCAGCTGGCGCCCATGTCGGCATAGCGACCCAGCAGCATTGACGGATCGAGTTCATAGCGGGTCTCAGCATCAAACGCGCCTTTGAACAGGCGCACACAGTGCCCGCCACGCAGGTCTATAGAGGGGATCAGTTGCATATCAAACCAAGGTCAGGAAGTTGGCGAGCAGACGGGCGCCAGGGCCCGCCGATCGTTCAGGATGAAACTGCACGCCGCGGAAATTGCGCAGCGAACAGATGGAAGTGAAGGGCGCACCATAGACGGTCTGCGCCAGCGTGCTGGGGCCCGGTGCAGCACAGTAGCTGTGTACAAAATAGAACCAGGCCTCGCTGCCAATACCAGTAAGCAGCGGATCGTCCTGCTGCACGGCTAATTGGTTCCATCCCATGTGGGGCACCGGCAACTGCGTCGTAGCCGTCATCCGAGCGACCTTGCCGGCGATGATGCCCAGACATTGCGTGCCCGCACCGCCGTCAGACGGGCCATCTCCCTCATCGGAATGGTCGAACAACAACTGCATCCCCAAGCAAATGCCCAGCAGTGGCTGCGTCAGTTGCGGGATGACTTCGTGCAGACCCTTGGCGCGCAACCGCGCCATGGCATTACCCGCAGAGCCCACACCGGGCAGCAAGACGCGCGGCGCGCTTCGGATGACGGCAGCCTCATCACTGACCACGGCCTTGGCGCCTAGGCGTTGCAGCGCATACACCAGCGAGGCCAGGTTGGCACCGCCGCTGTCGATGATGGCCACATCCATCACAACACGCCCTTGGTGCTGGGCAATTCGTTGCCTTCGCGGCGTAACGCCTGACGCAGCGCACGACCCACACCCTTGAAGCAGGCCTCAACCATGTGGTGCGTATTCTCGCCGCGCACCGACACATGGATGGCCGCGCCCAACGAATCACCAAGCGAGCGGAAGAAGTGCGGCACCAGTTCGGTGGCCAGTCCGCCGACCTCGTTGCGATTGAAGGCCCCTTCAAACACCGCATAGGCCCGACCCGAAAGATCGATTGCAACCTGCGCCTGCGCCTCATCCATGGCCAGTAAAAAGCCGTAGCGACCAATACCGAGCTTGTCACCCAAAGCACGTCGCAAGACTTCACCTATGGCCAAAGCACAGTCCTCGACTGTGTGGTGCTCATCGACCTGCAAGTCACCTTTGCAATCGAGCTGCATAGAGAACCCGCCATGCTTGGCCAGTTGCTCGAGCATGTGATCGAAGAACGCATGACCCGTTGCAATGTGTATGGGACCTTCAGCATCGAGGTTGACCTCAACCTTGATACTGGTCTCGCGAGTTTGGCGCTGAACCGTCGCCTTGCGTGACAGCAACTGCGCCACGACTGCAGGCCAGGTTTCATCGGCAACGCCATCGACGCGCACCCGCACACCCTTGAAGCCCAAATTGGCTGCAAAGGCCATATCGGTATCGCGATCGCCGATGACAGCGCTGCGCTCGGCATCGATGTTGCGCGCAGCCAGCCAAGCATCCACCAGCAACGTGCGCGGCTTGCGGCAGGCGCAGTTATCGGCCGGTTTGTGTGGACAGATGAATACTTCGTCGAAGGTTAAGCCCTGACTGGCAAAGGCATCGATGATGAAACGCTGTGGCAGCTCAAAGTCGGCCAGCGGAAAGCTGTCCGTCCCCAAGCCGTCCTGATTCGTGACCATGGCAAAGCGATAGCCGGCGCGCTGCAATTGCTGCATCGCGGCAAACACACCTGGCATGAAGCGGATCTTGGCAAGACTGTCGACTTGATTGTCATGCGGCTCCTCAACCAAGGTGCCGTCACGGTCTATCAACAGCAGTTTGATTGGTGCGCTCATTGCAGTGCCTGCAGCAGGATGTTGTTTTGTTCGGGCGTGCCGACAGAGATGCGCAGCGCCTGTGGCAGCATCGGTTGGCGCATGTCGCGAATGATCAAGCCCGCAGCGCGCACGCGTCGCAAAGCCTCATCCGGATCGGCGAAAGAGGCCAGCAGGAAATTGCCTTCGCTGGGCCACTGGCGCAGCACGCCGGGCAGCTTGGCCAGTGCTGCTGACAGCCTCGCACGCTCGGTCAGTATGTCGGCAACGCGTTGGCGCATTGCTGCTATGCCAGCAGCCTGTAGCAATGGAGCCACCACCTCTACAGTCATCTCGGTGATGGCATAGGGCGGTATGACCTTGCGCGCTAAGGCAATCAGTTCTGGCGTGGCAATCAACGCCCCGCAGCGCGCACCGGCCAGACCGTGCGACTTGGACAACGTACGCATCACCACCAGATTTGGCAGCACGGCCACCTCGGGCGCAACGCTAGCGCTGTCGGTGAACTCGACATAGGCCTCATCAACCACCAACAGCGCCCGATCTGCCAGCGCTGCAGCCAGCCGTAGCACATCAGCGCACGGCACAGCATTGCCTGTGGGGTTGTTGGGCGAGCAGACAAACACCAGCTTGATGCTGGCATCCACACGGGCCAGTACCGCGTCCACATCCAGCTCAAAGCTGTCGGGCCGCAACGGCACATTGATGACACCCGCACCTTGGATGCCAGCAGCCACGGCATACATGCTGTACGTAGGCGGGCAGACCAGGATGTTGTCCTGACCGGCACGGCAGAACACACGCATCAGCAGATCGATGGCCTCATCACTGCCGCGACCCACCAGAAGATAAGCAGGGTCCACGCCATAGAACGCAGCCATGCCGTTAACTAACGGTGGCGGTTGAGGCTCTGGATAGCGATTCAAGCCTGCCTGCGAGTTGTCGCCAGTCACACGATAGGGCAGCTCATTGGCGTGCATGCGCTGCAAGCTCGGCTCCCAAGCCGCATGCGAATAGGCCTTCAGCGCCAATATTTCGGGGCGTGCCAGGCGACTGACCAGACTCATGATGCGCTCTGCCCAGGCAATGCGTTCAAGCGCACCGTCACGGCGTTGGCATGACCATCGAGGCCCTCCAACTGCGCCAGCGTGTGGGCCACAGGCCCCAACAGCGCCAAGCCCGGGCCGGTCAACTCTTGCACCGTGATGCGCTTTTGAAAGTCAGCGACCGACAGTCCGCTATAGGCGCGTGCATAGCCGTAAGTGGGCAACACGTGGTTGGTGCCTGAGCAGTAATCACCCATAGACTCCGGCGACCACGCACCCAGAAACACTGAACCGGCATTGATCACTTGATCGAGCAGGGCGCGCGCGTTGACCGTCTGTACGATCAGGTGCTCGGGCGCATAGTCATTGGACACTTGCATGGCCTGATCCAGTGTTGCCACCACGATCGCGCGGCAATTGGCCAGCGATTGCTCGAGTATGCTGCCGCGCGACAACTGCGCCGCCTGACGTTGCACTGCAGCAGCCACCGCCACAGCTTGGGCAGCAGAATCGGTGACCAGCAAGGCCTGCGAGCGCACATCGTGCTCGGCCTGTGCCAGCAAATCGGCAGCCACAAACTCGGCATCCGCTGCGGCATCGGCGATGACCAGCACTTCAGAGGGCCCAGCAGGCATATCGCAGGCAGCACCCGCAGGATCTGCTGCAACCAGCTGCTTGGCAGCAGTGGTGATGGCAGTGCCTGGTCCGTAGATCTTGTCGACCTTGGGAACCGACTGTGTGCCATAAGCCATGGCAGCAATAGCCTGCGCACCACCGGCCTTGAACACGGTATCGATGCCACATAGGCGTGCTGCCACCAACACCGCCGCATTGGCGCGACCATCCGGGCCAGGCGGCGTGCACAGCACACGCTTAGGGCAACCCACCAGCGAAGCCGGCACTGCCAGCATGACCACCGTAGAAGGCAAGGGCGCAGAGCCTGCCGGCACATACAACCCCACAGCCGGTATCGGCCGGAAGATGCGCTCGCAGCGCACACCCGGCATGACATCTACCGTCAGGGGCTGACCGAGTTGCGCAGCATGAAACGTGCGTACGTTGGCAATGGCCTGCACCAGCGCCGCACGTTGCGCAGCGGTCAGTGCCGACTCGGCTTCATCAAACTCTTGGGGCGTGACCTGCAGCGACTGCAAGCTGACTTTGTCAAAGCGCTCTGCAAAGCGCAGCAGTGCTGCATCACCATCACGACGCACTTCAGCAATAATGCCTGCGGCCAGTTGGTCAATGTCACCGCGACCACCCAGGTTCGGGCGCTCCAACGCAGCCGTGCGGCCGGCGGCATCAAGCTGGTTCCAATCGAGTATCTGCATGGTCAGTTGAGCATCTTTTCAACCGGCAGCACCAGGATGGCACTGGCACCGGCAGCCTTGAGGCTTTCAAGCGTTTCCCAGAAGACGGTTTCGCGGCAGACGGCATGCACCGCCACTCTGTCGGCCGAGCCTTCGAGGGGAATGATGGTGGGGAACTCGCTTCCGGGCAGCAGTTCACGAATGCGCGGCAACGCCGAACGCGGCGCGTGCAGCATGATGTACTTGCTCTCACGCACTTGCTCTACGCCATCGATGCGTAGCAACAGACGCTCGATCCATTCTTCTTTGACCGCCGGCAACGGCACCGGCGTGCGGATCATCACCACTTGGCTTTCCAGCACCACCTCGACTTCGCGCAGGTGATTGGCCTGCAGCGTCGAGCCTGACGACACCAGATCGCAGATCAGATCGGCGCGACCCAGGCGCGGCGCGATTTCTACCGCACCAGAGAGTGTGACGATGTGCGCCTCTACCCCGTGCTTGGCAAGGTAGTGGGCCAAGGTGGCAGGGTAGGTGGTGGCAATACGCCGGCCCTGCAAGGACTTGGGGCCCTCCCAGCTTTCACCCTGCGGGATGGCCAGCGACAGACGGCAGCGACCAAAGTCCAGTGCACGCAGCACTTGGAAGTCGGCCTTTTTGCCGCGCGATTCCAGATCAAGTCGACGCTCTTCGAGCACGTTCAAACCGACCAGACCCAGATCACAGACATCTTCCTGCACCAGATCGGGAATGTCGTCGTCGCGCACGAACAGCACATCCAGTGGCATGTTCAGGCCCGACGCAATGAGCTGATCCTTGCCGCGCGCCAGCTTGAGCCCGCAGCGACCCAGAATATCCAGCGAATGGTCAGTCAGCCGCCCGGACTTCTGCACGGCAAGTTTGAGGCGAGTGGCTTTATCCATTTGAACTTCCTTCGAGGCGACGAGTAGCAAGGGCATAGCCGCCATTGCCGTTGGCAAGATATCGGGCAACACGCCCGATGGTGGTGACGCTGACACCGGTGAGCCGGTGGATTTCGCGGTAGGGCACATCTTGCTGCAGCCACTGCACTACGGCCCAGCGATCAGCCATCGCCTGCAACTCCGCTGGCGTGCACAAATCCCGCAGGAAACTGCGACATTCCTCTGCCGTGCGCATAGTCAGCAGCGCATCGACCAGCTTGCGCTCGGCCTGTGCCTCCTGACGTTGTGTAACAGTGCGATGTGACTTCATGACCGACGTTCCGCGTGTGTCAATGTGATAGCACATTAACACAACCCGTCAGGCTGTGAACAGCGCCGCTTGACGTGTCAGCCTAGGCCCCCGACAATTCTCCGGCTCATCGAGACCAGCTGAGGGAAAGGCCCTTCGACGCTGGGGCAACCCGCGGACCACCCGCACGGTGCCAACTCCTGCGGCCATGGCCTGCTTTACGGCAGACGGGCTGATAGATGGGCAACCGTGCGCTGCATCTTGCGGCACCGGTAACGCAGCGTATTGCGCGCCTGCGCAGGGGTTATCAGGGCCTGTGTTGCACACGGTGATTTCCCTTGAGCTCCAGTCCGCACAACCCCACAGACGCCAGCGACGCTGCCGTGCAGCAGGGCATCCACGTGCAAGCGGGCAGCACAACGCTGCATCACGGCGGCCAACTGGCGCAGCGCGCTCTGGCGTGGCGCCTAGTGGGTGATCCGGCACTACCGGTGGTGCTGGTGCTGGGCGGCATTTCAGCCTCGCGGCTGGTCTTCGGGCAGGACGAGGGCCAGCGCGGGTGGTGGAACGGCATCGTCGGTCCTGGCCGGGCGCTGGATAGCAACCGCGTGCGCATTCTGGGTATCGACTACCTGGGCGGTAGCGGGCTCTCTAGCCGCCCCGAACCACCCGCCGTCTTTCCTAGCTTGTCGAGTATCGACCAAGCCGACGCTATCGCTGACCTGCTAGACCACCTGGGCATCTTGCAGCTGCGCGCTATCGTCGGAGCCTCCTATGGCGGCATGGTCGGCCTGGCCTTGGCACAGCGTCACCCGCAGCGCCTCGAGCGGCTGGTGGTGATCAGCGCCGGGGATCGGGCCCACCCCATGGCCACGGCCTGGCGCAGCGTACAGCGCGCCATGCTGCGGTTTGGCTTGGCAGTCGGCGAGCCAGCCCAGGGCATCGAACTGGCCCGCGCGCTGGCGATGGCGACTTATCGCAGCCCCGAAGAATTTGCGGCACGGTTTCGTGCTCAACCCCATTTCAAGAACGGTCGCGCGGTGTTCCCTGTCGAGGAGTACCTGTTTTCCCGCGGTCGAGACTACGCCACGCGCTATCAGCTCGAATCGTTCCTATGTCTGTCAGAGTCCATCGACTTGCATCAGGTGGATGCCACGCGCATACCGGTACACACCGACGTCGTGGCTGTGCGCGAAGACCAACTGGTACCGTTGGCAGATCTACGTGCCTTGGCTGCGCGCCTGCCCAGCGCGCAGTTGCACGAGTTCTCTTCGCTCTACGGACACGACGCATTTTTGAAAGAGGCCGAACGCCTCAAACCCGTGCTGTCGCAACTGACGGCACACACGCAACGCATTGAGGAACACGACAGTGACTGACCGACCAGACTTCACCACACGCGCGGTGCGCGCCGGTCTTGAAAGCGACCCGATCACCGGCGCAGTGGTGCCGCCCCTGCACTTGACCACCAACTTCACCTTCGAAGGCTTTGGTCGCAAGCGCAAGTACGACTACTCGCGCTCGGGCAATCCCACGCGCGATTTGCTTGGCAACGCACTGGCGGATCTGGAAGAGGGCGCCGGCGCTGTCATCACCTCGTCCGGCATGTCGGCCATCACCGTGGTTGGGCATTTGTTGCCTGCCGGTGCACGCATCGTGGCGCCGCATGATTGCTATGGCGGTACCTTCCGGCTGTTTACCGCTTGGCAAAAGCGCGGCGAACTACAGGTGGACTTCGTCAAGTTTGCCGATGCCAAGGCACTAGAGGCTGCGCTGTCGAAGCCCACTGCGCTGCTATGGATCGAAACGCCCAGCAACCCGTTGCTGCGGATCACCGACATCCAAGCCCTTTCCGAGCGTGCTCATGCCGCCGGCGCACTGGTAGCGGTGGACAACACCTTCCTGTCGCCTGGTTGGCAGCAGCCGCTGCTGCTGGGCGCAGACCTGGTGGTGCACTCGACCACCAAGTACCTCAACGGCCACAGCGACGTGATCGGCGGTGCGGTGGTGTCCGCAACCGAGGAACTGCACACGCAAGTCGCGTGGTGGGCTAACTGCTTGGGCCTTACCGGCTCATCCTTTGACAGCTTCCTGACCCTGCGCGGTCTGCGCACCCTGCAGGCACGCCTCGATGTACACGGCCGCAATGCCACCCATCTGGCCGCGTGGCTGGCCACGCAACCCGGCATCGCCAAGGTGCATTACCCGGGCCTGCCGGATCACCCCGACCATGCACTGGCCAAGCGCCAACAGAAGGGCTTTGGCGCCATCGTCACGCTGGAACTGGAAGACGGTACCGCAGCCGTACAGCGCTTTTTGGACGGCTTGGAGTATTTCTCACTGGCCGAATCACTCGGCGGCGTCGAAAGCCTGATCGCTCATCCGGCCACCATGACCCACGCGGCCATGGAGCCTGCGGCACGCTTGGCCGCCGGCCTTAGCGATGGGCTGCTGCGGCTGTCGATAGGTATTGAGTCTGTTGCAGATCTGCAGGCGGACCTGGCAGCAGGCCTGCAGCGTATACGCAGCGGAGCCTAAGCCCCGCGCGCAGCGACCGTCGGTGCCTCAGGCGCCGGCGGTCAACTCGGCAAGGATCACGTCGCCAGCCTCACGGGTGCTGGCTGCATGCCCGCCGTTTACATCGGCGCTGGCAATGTCTGCCGTGCGCAGCCCCTTGTCGATCGCACGGTAGACCGCCGCTTCAATTTCCTGTGCCTCGGTCTCAAGGCCCAGCGAATGGCGCAGCAACAGCGCCACACTCAAAATCGTACCGATCGGATTGGCAATGCCACGTCCGGCAATGTCTGGTGCAGAGCCGTGGATGGGCTCAAACAAACCACGAGTGCCATCACCCAGCGAAGCCGACGGCGACACCCCCAGCGAGCCAGCCAACATCGATGCTTCGTCGGTGAGAATGTCGCCAAACATGTTTTCGGTAACGATCACGTCGTAATCCGACGGCTTGCGGATCAGGTGCATTGCAGCCGAATCCACCAGCGCGTGTTCGAGCGTCACATCAGCAAACTCTGCTGCCATCAATCGTGTGACCGTCTCACGCCATAGGCGAGAGGTTTCAAGAACGTTGCTCTTGTCGATCGACGTGAGCTTGCCGCGCCGGGCACGCGCCAGACGCGCAGCCACACGCGTCACGCGCTCGACTTCGGCCACCGAATAGCTGCACAGGTCACTGGCCGATGTGGCATCGCGAGTCTTGGCACCAAAATAAATTCCACCGGTCAGTTCGCGCACAAACACCAGGTCAACACCGACCAGCAGTTCAGAACGCAATGGCGAGGCACTGCGCAAGGCAGGGTGCACGGCGACCGGCCGCAAGTTGGCGTACACGCCCAACTCGCGACGCAAGCGCAACAGGCCGGCCTCGGGACGGCGCAGCGGATCCGATCCACCCCATTTAGGACCACCAATAGCACCAAGCAGGATGGCATCACTGCGCAAGCACAGATCAAGCGTGGCCTGCGGCAACGGATCCGCTACAACGTCGATAGCCACGCCGCCAAAATCGGCAGATTGCAGCGTGAACTGATGCCCGTGACGGGCCGCCACTGCCTCCAGTACGCGCACACCCTCGGCCACTACCTCGGGCCCAATGCCGTCACCGGGCAATACAGCAATGAGTGCTTTCATCGGGCCACCTGCCAATGCGACTGCTCGTATGCGGTGATCGCCGCATCCTGCTTGAGCAGGAAGCCGAGTTGATCAACGCCGTTGAGCAGGCAGACCCGCGCGAACGGCTCCACTGCGAATTGCAGCGAGCGCCCACCGGGCAGACCCAGCGTGCAGGATTCCAGATCGACCGTGACCTCTGCACCCGGATTGCTCAATAGCCACTGATGCGTGGCGTCATCGACCACGATGGGCAGCAAACCGTTCTTGAGTGCATTGGAGCGGAAGATGTCGGCGATCTCGGTGCTGATGACCGCGCGAAAACCGTAGTCGTATAGCGCCCAGGGCGCATGTTCGCGCGAAGAACCGCAGCCGAAGTTACGCCCACCCACCAGCACCGTGCAGCCCGCTGCCTGTGGCTGATTGAGCGGGAACTCGCTGCGCTCGCTGCCATCGGCGTTGTAGCGCCAATCGGCAAACAGTTGCTTGCCCAGGCCCTCACGCGTTGTGGTGCGCAAAAACCGCGCCGGAATGATTTGGTCGGTATCGATATCGGTGTAGGGCAGCACTGCCGTGCGCGACACGATCTTGCGAATCGGTTCCATCAGATCACCTCAGAACAGTTCGCGAGGATCGGTCACACAGCCGCGCACCGCTGATGCCGCAGCGGTCAGCGGGCTGGCCAGCAGGGTGCGCGCACCCACGCCTTGGCGACCTTCGAAATTGCGATTGCTGGTGCTGACCGACGTCTTGCCGGCATCGACCAGATCACCATTCATGCCTAAGCACATCGAGCAACCGGACTCACGCCACTCGGCGCCTGCATCAAGAAAGATGCGATCCAGACCTAAGGCCTCGGCTTCGCGCTTGACGCCCTGTGAACCCGGCACCACCAGCATGGTGACGCCCGCGGCAATTTTGCGACCTTTCAGCACGCTGGCTGCAGCCTGCAAGTCTGTCAGCCGGCCGTTGGTGCAACTGCCGACAAACACCACATTGATCGGATGACCGCCAATAGGTTGGCCTTGCTTGAGGCCCATGTAAGCCAGGGACTTGTTGTACACCGCATCGTCGGCGCGCACCGGCACACTGCCAGAGATGGGCAGTGACATACCCGGATGCGTACCGTAGGTAATCATCGGCTCGAGCATATTGGCATCGAGGTCCACCTCGGCATCAAACACTGCGCCGGGGTCGCTGGGCAACTGACGCCATTGGGCCACTGAGCGATCCCAGTCGGCACCCTGCGGCGCCAGCGGTCGACCCTTGAGATAGGCAAACGTGGTTTCGTCCGGGGCGATCATGCCAGCCCGCGCGCCGGCCTCAATCGACATGTTGCACAAAGTCATGCGCTCATCCATAGACAAGGCGCTGATGGCCTCACCGCGATACTCGAGCACATAGCCGGTACCGCCCGACACGCCGATCTTGTTGATGATCGCGAGGATCAAGTCCTTGGCACTGACACCTGCGCGCAATCGCCCACTGACATTGATAGCCATCGTGCGCGCCTTGCGCTGCAACAGGCACTGCGTGGCAAACACATGGCCCACCTCGGTGGTACCGATACCAAATGCCAGTGCACCGAATGCACCGTGGGTGCTGGTGTGACTGTCGCCACACACAATCGTCTTGCCCGGCTGCGTCGCGCCCAACTCAGGGCCTATGATGTGCACGATGCCGCGCTGCGAGTTCTGCAAACCCAACAGCTTCACGCCAAACTCTGCGCAATTGCGCTCCAGCGCACTGATCTGCTTGGCAGCAGACTCGATCGTGATGGGCTGTCCGCCAAACACCTGTTCGGTGCGCGTTGGCGTCGAGTGATCCATGGTAGCCAGCGTCAGGTCAGGGCGGCGCAGCTTGAGGCCGCGCTCACGCAATTCACTGAAGGCCTGCGGCGTAGTCACTTCATGGATCAGATGCAGATCAATGAACAACACCGCCGGAGTCTCGGCGGTCTCGGCCACGACCTGATGCTGCTCCCAGACTTTCTGGAACAGCGTTTTGGCTTCGCTCATGACGTACTCCTCAGGCCGGATCGACGAGCTGCAGCCAGCCATGCGGATCGGGCGTTTCGCCAGTAAACAATCCAAAGAAAGCCTTTTGAATCGCATGCGTCATCGGGCCACGCTTGCCGTTGCCCACTTCAAGCCGATCCACCGAACGAACCGGCGTGACCTCT
>CANFSB010000014.1 GCA_947449495.1 Pseudomonadota bacterium | reverse complement strand
ACGATGATCATGTGCGCTGCGCCGGACGCCCATGCTTTGTCGACGGCCGTGGGCACATGCACGAAGTGCTTGCCGTCGAGCCCGAACCAGCGGCTGTCTGAATCGGTATAACCGTGCAGCAGATACAGCACGGGATAGCGCTTGCGCGGTGCCTGGTCGTAACCGGGCGGCAGGTACACCGACACCTGACGGTCTGCGGAATCTCCCTCGAGGTTGCCCTCGAGCGAGGCGCCATGAACGCTGATGCGCTCGTAACGGCCGCTGTTCTGATGCGCCGCGGCGATGGCGGCGCTGGCCGGCTGCTGGGCCAGCGTTGCCGGTGCGAACAGGGCAGCGGCAAGGCCCAGGGCCACTGCCATGCCGAGTGTTTGTTTACTTGTCATGGTGTAGCCCTCTTGGTGGTGGTGGCGGTTAGCCGTCGATAGCGGCGTTGAGCGTGGCGCTGGGGCGCATGGCCGCGGCGCACTTGGCCGCATCGGGGTGGTAATACCCGCCGATGTCTACCGGCTTGCCCTGTGCGCCGTTGAGCTCGGCCACGATGGTGGCCTCGGCAGCGGTCAGTGCAGTGGCCAGCGGTGCAAAGGCAGCTTGCAGCGCAGTGTCACGTGTCTGTGCGGCCATCGCCTGCGCCCAGTACAGGCCCAGATAGAAGTGGCTGCCACGCACGTCCAGTTCGCCGACCTTGCGCGAGGGCGACTTGTCGGTTTCAAGAAAGCGGCCGTTGGCTACATCCAGTGCTTCGGCCAGCACCGCGGCGCGCTTGTTGCCGGTCTTAGCGGCCAGATCTTCGATGGACACCTGCAGGGCCAGGAACTCACCCAGCGAATCCCAGCGCAGGTGGCCTTCCTCGACGAACTGCTGCACGTGCTTGGGCGCAGAGCCACCGGCACCGGTTTCGTACATGCCGCCACCGGCCAGCAGCGGCACGATCGACAGCATCTTGGCGCTGGTGCCTAACTCGAGGATGGGGAACAGATCGGTGAGGTAGTCACGCAGTACATTGCCGGTGACCGAGATGCTGTCCTGACCGGCACGCAGTCGCACCAACGAAGCATGAGTTGCTTCGACCGGCGAGAGGATGCGGATGTCCAGGCCGGCGGTGTCGTGCTCCTTCAGGTACGTCTGCACACGTTCGATGAGCAGGCGATCGTAGGCACGCTGCGGATCGAGCCAGAACATTGCCGCAGCACCAGTGGCACGCGCACGATTCACGGCCAGCTTGACCCAGTCACGTACCGGCAGGTCACGCGTCTGGCACATGCGCCAGATGTCGCCCTGCTGCACGCTGTGCTGCGTCAGCACAGCACCGCTGCTATCCACCACGCGCACCTGGCCGTCGGCCGGGATCTCGAAGGTCTTATCGTGTGAACCGTATTCTTCAGCGGCCTGAGCCATCAGGCCCACGTTACTGACATTGCCCATGGTGGGCACGTCATAGGCGCCATTGGCGCGGCAGTCGTCGATGACGGCCTGATACACACCGGCATAGCAGCGATCGGGAATCATCGCGACCATGTCGTGCAGTTTGCCATCGGCACCCCACATGCGGCCCGAGGTGCGGATCGCAGCGGGCATCGACGCATCGATGATCACGTCGCTGGGCACATGCAGGTTGGTGATGCCCTTGTCTGAATCGACCATGGCCAGCGGGGCGCGGGCGGCTGCGGCGGCCTGCAGATCGGCCAGCACTTGGCTGCGCTGCGGCTCGGCCAGTGCGTTGACGCGAGCCAGCACATCGCCATAACCGTTATTGAGATTGACGCCGATGCTGGCGAACAGCGCCGCATGTTTTTCGAAAGCGGCTTGGAAATACACGCTGACCGCGTGGCCGAACAGGATGGGGTCGGAGACCTTCATCATGGTGGCCTTGAGGTGCAACGAGGCCAACAGGCCATCGGCCTTGGCGCTGTCCAGTGCCGCCGCATAGAAGCTACGCAGTGCAGTGCGGGACATGAACGTGGTGCTGATCAGCTCTGCGGCTTGCACCTTGATGGCTTCACGCAGCACGGTGGTTTGGCCGGCAGCATCCACATGCTCGATGCGCAGCGTACCTGCCGCGGTAACCGAGGCAGCCTGCTCGTTGCCATAAAAATCGCCGCTGCTCATGTGAGCCACGCGGGTGCGCGAATCGGTTGTCCACTTGCCCATGGAGTGCGGATGCTTGCGGGCGTACTGCTTGACGGCCTTGGCCACGCGGCGGTCCGAGTTGCCTTCGCGCAGCACCGGGTTTACGGCACTGCCGGACACCTTGGCATAACGGGTACGCAGCGCGCGCTGCGCATCATCCTGCGGATCATCCGGATAGTCGGGCAGCGCATAGCCCTGCGATTGCAGTTCGCGAATCGCGGCCTTGAGCTGCGGCACCGAGGCGCTAATGTTGGGCAGCTTGATGATGTTGGCTTCGGGCGTCTTGGCCAGTTCGCCCAGCTCTGCCAGATCGTCGCTCTGACGCTGCGCAGGCGTCAGCGACTCTGGGAAGTTGGCGAGGATGCGGCCGGCCAGAGAGATGTCACGCGTCTCGACTGCCAGATCGGCAGTACGGGCAAAAGCCTGCACGATGGGCAGCAGCGAATAGGTCGCCAATGCCGGAGCTTCGTCGGTGAGCGTGTAGATGATCTTGGTATCGGTCATGGCCATCCTCATTCTTGGCAGGTGCGTAGCGGCCCAGCGGCCGCGGCGCGATGATACAGCAGCGGCCCGCGCCGGGCCGTGACCGGTTTGCTAGAGTGCGTCGCCATGTCAGTACAAATGCAGATTGCTTCCCTCATCCTGCTGTTCGCTCTGGGCCGATTGGCCCGTTGGCGCGGCTGGCTCGCCCCACCGCATGCCGGCCGCATGCTGCAACTGGTGGTCAATGTCGGCTTGCCGGCCATGTTGCTGGCCACGATTACCCGCACGCCGTTGACCCGTGAGCTGGCGGCCCTGCCGTTGGCGGCGCTGTTCATCATGCTGGTGACCATGGCCGTCGCCGTGTTTACCGGCCGCGCCATGGGCTTGCCGCGCGCCTCGCTGGGCGCCTTCATCATCTGCAGCATGTCGATTAACGACGCCTTCCTGTTCCCTTTTGTGCTGACCGGTTGGGGGCCGCAGGCCTTTGCGCAGCTGGCTTTGTTTGATGTGGGCAATTCGATTTTGCAGGCCACGGCAGTGTTTGGTACCGCTGCCTGGTATGGCGGCCACAGCGCCAGTGCCGGTGCATTGCTGCGCCGGATGATCAGTTTTCCACCGTTCTGGGCGGTGATTGTGGCGCTGGCGCTGAATCTGCTGCAGGTGCCTGTGCCGGCTGTGGTGCTCGACACGCTGGGCTGGGCGGGCCGCCTGATCCTGCTGCTGGTGATCCTGGCGCTGGGCATTTTGTTTGATGTGCGCTTGCTACGCTCCACACGGGTGGTGGGCATCGTGTTGCTGCGCATCGGGCTGGGCATGGCGCTGGCTTGGGGCTTTGTCGAATTGGCCGGCTTGACCGGCTTGCCGCGCGCGGTCGTATTGCTGGCGGGCATGGCGCCCATTGGGTTCTCGGTGGTGGCGATGGCCAACCGCGAGAAGCTCGACAGCGAACTGGCGGCCAGCGCCGCCTCACTGACGGTGCTGATGGCGCTGGTGTATGTGCCCGTGATGCTCTGGCTGTTGCATCTGCCGGGCTGACCGCCCGGCTGCTTGATCCGCTACCTGGGTTCCTGTCCCGGACGCGGGTCCTCGGCAGGAAAGCTGCGCGCACCACCGGTGGGTGCAGCAGCCGCTGGGGCCGCAGGAACCGGCATGGCAGGGGCCTTGGCCGGGGTCGGTGCCGGCCCAGATGCGGCGCTACCGCTGGTGCTGCGGGCGATCTCAGCCATGAAGGCCTGCAGGTTCGGGTTGTCGCGTGTCACCGCGCCGCTCATGATTTCGGAGGCCAGCACACCGCTGCGCCCATAAAAGCGCGCATTGGCGCCCTTGTCGATCGACAGGGCCGTGCCATCCAGTGATACACCGGCAAACAGTCCGCGGTTGCGTGAGTACGAGAACACCTCGGCATCCAGACCGGCTGCGGCTTCACCTTGGCGACCGAGCGGGCCTGCCGCCACCGAGGCACCGGCGCCAAGTGTCAGCTGACCGCCTGCCAAGCCTTCGACACCACGGCGCGTGGTGAACACCAGCACGATGTCGGTCGATTGCACGCCGATCTGCCAGCCGACACCGCCACCGGTGATCGACACAAATACTGGATTGTTGAACTTGCCGGAGGCATCGCGCACCACCAGCAAACCATTGCCGCGCCGGCCGCCGAGCACGAAAGCCACTTTGGTGACATCGGGAATGACCGCGATGCCATAGGCGCGCTGCAACAGACGGTCGGGGATGGAGTCATCGCGTTGCCCGCGTAGTTCGCTGAGCACTTCGGTGGCCACCAGCAGACGCGATTCCTCGCGGGCCTGTGCATAGCTTTTGGGGGTGGCTATGCAGGACAGCAGTAGCAGGGCGGCAGCGACGAGCCGGGATGTGAATCGGGGCATGGGCGTAATCCTCACTGCAAACAAATACGAGGCAGAGCTTACTCTACTGCGTGAACTGGCGCGTTGCGGGGCGCCGGCGTGCGGCTTAACGTGGACTTATGGTCGACCAACCACTGACCCAAGTTTTATTGCTACTGCTGGCCTCTGTCGGCGTGGTGGCGGTCGCCCGGCGATTGGGACTGCCCGCCATTCTGGGGTATCTGTTTGTCGGCATGCTGTTGGGGCCTCATGCCTTGGCATTGATGGCTGAAACCAACGGCACGCATCTGCTGGCAGAGATCGGCGTGGTGTTTTTGTTGTTCACACTGGGTCTGGAGTTCTCCTGGCCGCGCATGCTGGCGATGCGTCGTGAAGTGTTTGGCTTAGGTCTTCTGCAGGTGGTGTGCACCGGCACAGTGTTTGCGCTGTTGGCGTGGTGGAGCGGCGTTGATTGGCTGCCAGCCATCGTGGTGGGTGGCGCCATTTCGATGTCATCTACTGCCATCGTCATCCGCCAGCTCACCGAACAGAGCGAAGTCAATCGCACGCATGGCCGCACTGCGCTGGCCGTCCTGCTGTTTCAGGACATTGCCTTCGTACCGCTGCTGGCCGTGGCCACTGCGGTGGGTACCGGCGCCTTGGCCGGTGCGTTCAGTCCTGCCAGTGCACTGCGCGCATTGGGTCTTGGCGCAGTGTCACTGCTTACCGTGTTTGCCGTGGGCCGCTTGTTGCTGCGACCTTTGCTGGTGGAGATCGCCCGCAGTCAGCTCAAGGAGCTGTTCACGCTGACAGTGCTGCTGGTGGTGCTGGCTGCTGGCTGGATTACTCAGAGCGCCGGGCTTTCTATGGCCTTGGGCGGATTTCTTGCCGGCATGATGTTGGCAGAGACCGAATACCGCCATCAGATCGAGGCTGTCATCAGGCCGTTTCGCGAATTGCTGCTGGGCTTGTTTTTCATCTCGGTCGGCATGCTGCTGGATTTGCATCTGCTCCTGAACGAGTTCTGGGTGATCTTCCTGCTGCTGGTGGTCCTCACTGTTGGCAAGGTTGGCGTGGCGACATTGGTCACACGCCCGTTTGTCAGCACGCACTTCAAAGCACTGCGTACCGGCATGGTATTGGGTGGTGGCGGCGAGTTTGGTGTGGCATTGCTGACAGTGTTGCTGCCTACCAACGCAGTGCCGGCCAGCATTGCTCAGGTACTGCTGGTCACCATGGTGCTCACTATGGTGCTGGCACCGTTTGGCATCCGTTTCAACAAGCCCATTGCGCGTCGGCTGCTGGCCGAACGCGGCCCGCCACAACGCGCCAGTGAGCGCGAAGCCGAAACCACCAATGCCGTGGCAGCCCGTGAGCACGTCATCTTGTGTGGCTTTGGCCGTGTGGGTCAGAACATTGCGCGTGTGCTGGAGTCGCAGGGCTTTGAGTACGTGGCGATTGATCTCGATACCGCCCGCGTACGCCCGGCGCGTCAGGCTGGTGAGCCGGTGGTGTATGGCGATTGCTCTGATGAAGATGTCTTGCTCAGTTGCGGCTTGCGCACTGCCAGTGCCGTGGTGATCAGTTTTGCTAATCCAGCAGTGGCGCTGGGCATTGTGCGGGCTGTGCGCTTGCTGCGCACCGATGTGCCGATACTGGTGCGCACCCAGGACGACGCCGGTATCGCCGAGCTCACCGCTGCAGGTGCCACCGAAGTGGTGCCCGAGACGTTCGAGGCCAGCCTCATGCTGGTGTCGCAGGTACTGATGTTGCTGCAGGTGCCGGTGTCGCGTGTCGTGCGCACGGTGGGAGACATCCGCAGTCGTCGCTACGCCACTTTGCGAACCATCATTCCGCGCGAGGGTGAAGAATCCGATGCCTCGCTGGACGCACCGATAGAGCATCAAGCCACAGTCGTGCTGCCTCCCGGAGCTTGGGCTGTCGGCCGTACACTGGATCAGGTTCGCCAGCGCGGTGCTGAGGTGGCGTTTGTGGCCTTGCGGCGCCAGGGCGTGACGGGTCGCCAACCTGCTGCTGACATACCGCTGCGTCAGGGTGACATATTGGTCATCTTTGGATTGCCGGCAGCGCTGGAGCATGCCGAGAGCCTGTTGCTGGCAGGTTGAAGGAAATACGTAGTTGTCACACTCTGTGTGGAGCGTTGGCTGCATTGCTTGGGGCCGATGCGGCACACACTGTTTGGCATTACATTTTTAGAGCGTGGTTGATGCTGTTTAGATTCGTTTCAAGTGTTCTGTTGCTGGCCTTGGCCGCAGCGGCAGCGCAAGCCGCCGATGCGCCATTGCTGGGTTCACTGCGCTATGACAGTGATTACCCCAGCATTGCCTATTCATCGGCGGCAACACACAACGTATTTGCGCGGCTGCAGCAGCGCATTGATAGCGGCGAGGTCAAGCTCGACTATCACCCGACACGCGGCTACCTCGATGCACTGCTCAAAGAGCTAAACATCGATGTCTCATCGCAAGTGTTGGTGTATTCCAAAACCAGTCTGCAGATCGATGGCATCGTGGCGGCCACACCGCGTGCGGTCTATTACAACGATCAGGCCTATGTCGGTTTTGTGCAGGGCATGCCGCTGCTGGAGCTGGCTGCTGTGGACAGCGAGCTGGGCCTGGTGTTCTACAGCATCGTCAATCGCCCACCGGTCGCGCCGCGTTTTGATCGGGAGGCAGGGCGGTGCCTGACCTGTCACGACACCTATTCCATGTTGGGTGGTGGCGTGCCGCGCCTCATGGTGTTGTCGGCAGCGGTGGACGGCGAGCACAACCCGTCAGGGCGCGAAACCTCCGACGAGACTTCGGACCATTCAGCCCTGCGCGATCGTTGGGGTGGATGGTATGTCACCGGTCAGGTGGGCAAGCAGCTGCATCTGGGCAACTTGCCTGTCAGCGGTGATCCGTTGCTGGCAGGTCGCAGTGATGCTCAGCGGCTGAATCTTAAAACGCTGGATGGTCTGTTCAATACCAAGCCTTACATCAGCAACCAAAGCGATGTTGTGGCACTGATGGTGCTGGAACACCAAACCGCCGCGCAGAACTTTATGACGCGTGCCAACTTCAAGTTGCGCACGTTGTTGCCGCGATTTGAGGGCGGTGTGCTGCCCACCAAACTGGAGGGGCTGTCGGTCAAGTCGCAGACCACGGTCAAAGCGTTGCTCGAGCCGCTGACGCGACACCTGTTGTTTGCTGATGCTATCGAGTTCACCAGCCCTATCAGTGGCCATGCCGGTTTCGAAAAGGCGCTTGAGGCACGTGGCCCGCGCGACGCTCAGGGACGTTCGCTGCGTCAGCTGAGTTTGCAGACCACGCTATTTCGCTGGCCTGTTAGTTATTTCATTCTGACCGAATATTTTGACAGCTTGCCGCAGTTGGGCCGCGAATACGTGTATGCACGCGTGCTGGCCGTGCTGCGTGGGCAGGACACCAGTGCCGGCTTTGATCGTTGGAGTGCGGCCGATCGCAAGGCGGGGCTCGAGATCTTGATTGCCACCAAGCCGGAGTTCGCCCGTTATGTGGCCGAAGGGCGGCTCAGTACCACGATGCCTGCGATCACCAGCACTGTGCCGACCAACTGAATCACGCCTGGGCGCTCGCCCAACAGCACTGCACCAAACAGCAGGGATGCAGGTGGACCAACCGTGGCGGCCAGTGCGCCACGCACGGCGCCCACGCGATTGATGCCTTCTGCCTGCAACAGTGTGGGCAGGAACATGCACAGCACGGCCAAGGCCATCAGCAATAGCCAGCCGTGGCCACTGACCTGTAGCACGGCGTCCAGCCGGTGCGTTGCCAGATACCAGCAGACCACTCCCGCAGTTGCCGCGCTCATCGACACGACGGTGAAGCCCGTACTGCCCAGCTGCGCAATGCTGCGCTCACCCACCAAAAAGTAAGTGGCAGTGGTGGTGGCGCAGAACAGCACCATCAGTGAGCCGGTCAGGTTGCGCTGCCAAGCTGCTGCATCAAAGCCGCCCACCACCAGCAAGATGCCCGCCCAGGTCAATATCAGCGCGCCCAACACCGGCAGGGAGGGCAGGCGGCGACGTACCAGCGCGGTCCACAACACCACCATCGCCGGATAGCTGAAGAGCAGGGCGCGCTCCAAACTGATGTCGATGAGTTCAAGTGCGTGGAAGTCGATCAAGGCGCCGACCGTGTAGCACAACACGCCGGCAAAACAGGCTTGCGCCACAGCGCGCGGCGGCAAACCGCGCAGTCGCAGACCGCGGTGGACAGCCAGAGCTGCAAACAGCGGCAGCGCCAACAGCGCGCGCAGCACTGTCAGGGTCTGGTAATCGACCCCTTGCTGGAACAGCGCCTTGGAGAACAGACCCTTGCTGGCAAACAGGATGGCCCCTGCAGCAGCCATTAACAGGCCGGTGACAGCCCGGTTGGGCCGTGTAGACATGGACATTGATGCAGGATGCCACTGTGGGCACCGCGGCGGGTAGAATCGTCACCATCGTGCACCGACATCAGATTCAGTTCCCCGCCAAGCACCTTGCGCTGCGCGAAGACGTACACCAACTCGGTGCCTTGGTCGGCGAGATCCTGCGTGAGCAGGGCGGGGACCCGCTGTTTGACCTGGTCGAGGGTGATCGCCTTGCGGCCATTCAGCGGCGTGAGGACGATGGCGCCGATCAGGGTGCGTTGGCGCAGCGGGTGGCCGGCCGCCCGCCTGAAGTCGCGCGTGATCTGGTGCGCGCGTTCTCGACGTGGTTCCGTGCTGTCAATCTGGCAGAGCGTGTGCATCGCATTCGCCGCCGCCGCGAATACTTTCAGACCGACAGCGATCGCCCGCAACCCAGCGGTGTCGAGGCGGCTTTAGCCACCTTGCGTGATCAGGGCATGGGTCTGGATGAGTTGATGTCGCTGGTGGCCAGTTTGCGCATTGGTCCTGTGCTGGTGGCCCACTCCACCGAGTCAGCGCGCCGCACACAGCTTCGCCGTAATCAGCGCATGGCCGGCGTGTTGCTCGACAAGCTCAATCCCAATCTTGATCCGCGCGAGCGACGACAGTTGTGGACACGCATTCGCACCGAGTTGACCGCTGGCTGGCAGACCGAAGAGCACCCGCGCAACCGGCTGACCGTGGCCGATGAGCGCGAACATGCCATCTTCCATCTGGTGGAGGTGCTCTACCGCATCGTGCCGGCGTTCTATGAAGAAGTGGGCACTGCAATCGAGAAGTTGTGGCACAAGCCGGCAAGCGAACTGGACCTGCCCAATATGCTGGGCTTTGGCAGTTGGGTCGGCGGTGACATGGAAGGCACGCCCGAAGTGCATGCCAAGACCATTCGCGAAACCTTGGCCCGTCAGCAGCAAGTGATCATCAACGCTTATTTTGGTGAGTGTCAGCGCTTGGCTCAGTCTTTGTCGCAGAGCGCCAGCCGAGTGGCCATCTCAACAGAGCTTGCGCGCCGCATAGAGGAATACCGCGTGCTGTTGCCCGGCGCGCGACTGGACTCGCAAGGCCGGCACGATCGCATGCCTTATCGCAGCTTCTTTGGTCAGGTGGCAGAGCGACTGCGCCACACCTACGAGGGTCGCCCTAACCGCTATGAGTCTGCGGCGCAATTTTTGGATGACTTGCAATTGGTGACCGACAGCCTGCGGACCAATCGGGGTATCAACGCCGGTTATCACCAGGTGCATCGTCTGGTGCTACGGGCTCGTACGTTTGGCTTTCACTTGGCCATGCTCGATCTGCGTCAGCATGCTGATGTGCATCACGAGGTGCTCGCGCAGGGCTTGGATGATCCGCAGTGGATGCAGCGTCCGCCGGCCGAACGTTACGCCAGATTGGTCGCACTGCTGGAGCGCGATATCGGACCCACCGGATCGTTTGATGCGTTGGGCAAACGCGTGCTGGCAGTATTTGATGCGGCTATGCAAGCGCGCAACCGCTATGGCGCCGAGGCGATCGGTTATTACGTGGTCAGCGGTGTCAGTGGTCCAGACGATGTGCTTGCGCCGCTGGTGCTGGCCCGTTGGGCCGGTGCCTACGATAAGCGCAGCGGTGCCGTGTCGCTGGATGTAGCACCATTATTCGAGTCATTTGAGTCACAGCGCGATTGCGCAACCATCATCGGCACGGTGCTTGATGAGCCGGTGTACCGCCAACATCTAGCGGCACGCGGTCGTCGTCAGTGTGTGCTGGTGGGATACACACATGGCTGTCGCGATACTGGCTATCTGACAACACGACTATCTGCCTATGACGCGCAGCGCAGTCTGGCGCAGGCCTTTGCGGCGCGCAGCCTAGAGCCGATCATCTTTCATGCGCGCGGCGGCAGTCTGGGTCGCGGCGGGTCGCGCATCGATGCCATGGTTGAGTCAGCGCCAGCGGGCACCGCTCATGGTGTATTGCGCATCACCGAACAGGGCGAGAGCGTCAGCCAAGGCTACAGCCTGCGTCCCAATGCGATGCGCACCCTCGAGCGCGCTTTCAGCGCACTGAGTCTAGCCACTGCCGCCACCGTTGCAGGCACTGGCAAGTCCGAGTCGGTACTGGCCCATCAGTGCGCCACGACCCTGTCTGTCGCCAGTCGCGACACCTGGCGCAAGTTGGTGATGGAGGACAGAGACTTCCACGATTACTTTCGGGCGGTCACGCCGATTGATGTCATCGAACGCATGCAGATCGGCTCGCGCACCGTGTGGGGTCCGCTCAGTGCTGGCGCCAGCCCGTTACAGTCCATCCGCACCACACCCTGGGTGTTTGCCTGGTCGCAATCGCGCTGCATGATGCCCGGTTGGTATGGCGCGGGCACGGGCCTTGCCGCGGCTGTGACTGCCCACGGTGTGCAGGCGCTGCGGGACAGCTATGCCAGTTGGCCGCTGTTCTCGCAGATGCTCGATGAACTAGAGCGCATGCTGGCACGCACCGATCTGCAGATCGCGCGCCATTACGACCAACTGGCCACGCCGGTGCTGCGGCGTTTTGCCACTCAATTGCAGACCGAGCATGCGCTGGCCTGCGAGCAGCTACTGCAAATCAAGCAAGCCAGCGAGCTGCTGGACGGTGACCGGACCCTGCAAAGGGCCATTGCCTTGCGCAATCCCTATGTCGATCCGATGAATTTGATGCAGGTAGACCTGTTGCGGCGTTGGCGTGCCAGCGGACGCGAAGATGAAGACCTGTTTCAGGCCGTGTTGGCCAGCGTCAACGGCATCGCCCAAGGCTTACAGACCACCGGATGATGTCCGGTTAGCGCTGCAGCCCTGCGCAGGTCACAATACGCCCCCTCAACCTTCGACACTGGCAACGCCACCGAGCCCGCACCGTGTACCGATACGACACCTTGGACCACACTCTCGTCGCCGAGCGCGTGGCACAGTTCCGCGATCAGACCCAACGCTTTCTGGCTGGCCAACTCAGCGAAGACGAGTTCAAGCCGCTGCGTCTGCGCAATGGCCTCTATATCCAAACACACGCGCCCATGCTGCGCGTGGCTGTGCCCTATGGGCTGCTGTCCACCCGGCAGGTGCGCATGCTGGCGCATCTGGCGCGCAAGTACGACCGTGGCTATGGTCACTTCACCACGCGCCAGAACATCCAGTACAACTGGCCCAAGCTCGAAGAAGTGCCCGACATGCTGGCGGACCTTGCCACCGTCGAGATGCACGCCATTCAGACCAGCGGCAACTGCATCCGCAACACCACGGCAGATCACTTCGCCGGCATTGCTCCCGACGAGATTGATGACCCGCGGCCGTACTGCGAGATCATCCGTCAGTGGTCGACGCTGCACCCCGAGTTCAACTACCTGCCGCGCAAATTCAAGATTGCCGTCACCGGTTCGCCGGCCGATCGCGCTGCCTCACAGGTGCACGACATCGGCCTGCACCTGCGTCGTGGCCCTGATGGCCAAATCGGCTTTGAAGTGCTGGTCGGTGGTGGCTTGGGTCGCACGCCCATCATCGGCAAGGTCATCCGTGACTTTTTGCCGCGCGAGCATTTGCTGTCGTATCTGGAAGCCGTGCTGCGCGTGTACAACCGCGCGGGCCGTCGCGACAACATCTACAAGGCACGCATCAAGATTCTCGTCAAAGCCATGGGTGAAGAGGCTTTCCGCGCCGCGGTAGAGCAGGAATGGGCGCTGATACGCGACACGGCGTTGCTGTTGGATGTGGTTGAAATCGATCGCATGCGCAAGTACTTCCGGCCGCTGCCCTACGAGAAGTTGCCCGACATCGATGTCACTGCCGGCCGCGAAGCGGCCTTTGTTGCTTGGTACCGGCACAACACTCGCGTCCACAAAGTCAGTGGTTATCGCGCAGTGATGGTGTCGCTCAAGACGCCGGGCATTGCCCCAGGTGATATGACCGCAGAACAGATGGATGGTCTTGCCGATCTGGCCGATCGCATCAGTTCGGGCGAAGTGCGCAGTACGCACGATCAGAATCTGGTGCTGGGCGAAGTGCGTCAGCAAGACCTGTATGAAACCTGGCAGCGCCTGACTGCATTGGGCCTGGCCACGGCCAATATTGGCACACTGGCCGACATGATCTGCTGCCCGGGCTTGGATTTTTGCAGCTTGGCCAATGCCAGTTCGATCAGCATTGCGCACCAGATTACCGAGCGCTTTTCCGATATCGACTACCTCTACGATCTGGGGCCGCTCGAAATCAAAATGTCCGGCTGCATGAATGCCTGCGGCCATCACCATGTGGGTCACATCGGCATCTTGGGTGTCGATAAGCATGGCGAGGAGTGGTACCAAATCACCATCGGCGGTTCGGCCAGTGGCGACAGTTCGCTGGGCGAGGTCATCGGGCCGTCGGTAGCCAAGCTCGAGGTGGCCAACACACTGGCCGCGCTGCTCGATGTGTATGTCTCGATCCGCGAGGAAGACGAGACGTTCTTGCAAGTCGTGCGCCGTGTGGGCGTCACGCCGTTTCGTGAGCGGGTCTATGCGCCAAATCGTTAAGCATCGTCAGTGCCAGGCCGATGCCTGGTCTATGCCTGGTGAAGCTGCTGCTGCAGCCGGTGTGGTGGTGAGCTTGGCCGATTACCTTGCAGTACAAGCCGGTACGCTAGCCTCGCCAGCGCCCGCAGGCGCTGCGCTGGGCGTGCAACTGGAACCTGCCGATGACGAGGCGCAGCTGCTGCCTTTTGCTGCCCAGTTGCAGTTGGTGGTGGTCAACTTCCCCAAGAGCGCCGAAGGTCGCGGCTACACGCAAGGACGCATGCTGCGTGAGCGTTATGGCTATTGCGGTGAACTGCGCGCTGCCGGGGCGGTGTTGCTGGATCAGGTGTTCCTGCTGGCGCGCTGCGGCTTTGATGCCTTTGATATGGCGCCAGGGGAGAACCTGACGCTGGCCGCTGCAGAACTGGATCGCTTCAGCGTGGCCTATCAGACCGTCGTAGGCACGGTAGTGCAGCCGCACCGTCGCGGGCAGGTCGGCTGACACCACGCGCGCCTGGGCGTCGGCCCTGGCGATCAACCCGACGGCAGATGTGCCGTGGCTGCCAGCACCGCTGCGGCCATGGCATCGACTTGTGCTTCGCTGTGCGCTGCCGACAAGAATCCCACTTCATAAGCACTGGGCGACAGATACATGCCGCCTTCCAGCAGCGTATGAAACAACGGCCCGAAGGGTGCGGCAGGGCGTGCTTGCATGTCGGCCAGTGAGCGTATGGGTGCAGCCGGCGGCACCAGATAAAACCAGAACAACGAGCCCACGCGTTGCAGCGTGATGCGTCGCTGCGTGGCAAACGCCGCGTCGAGTCGCTGCCCCAGTTTCTCTAGCCGCGCATACAGGCTGCCATCGGCCAGCTGCTGCACGGTGGCAAGCCCTGCGCACATGGCCACAGGATTGGCACTGAGCGTACCGGCTTGATAGACCGGGCCCGAGGGCGCTACCAGATCCATGTATTGGCGCTTGCCGCCGTAGGCACCGACCGGGAAGCCACCGCCGATGACCTTGCCATAGGTGACCAGGTCGGGCTCAAAGCCATACAGACCCGCGGCACCTTGGAAGCCCACGCGAAAGCCGCTGATCACTTCATCGAATATGAGCAGCGCGCCGTGTTTGCGGCACAGCTGCGCGAGGCGTTGCAGATAGGCCAAACGCTGCGGTAACAAGCCATAGTTGGCCGGTACCGGTTCGATGATCGCAGCGGCAATCTGTGAGCCATGGCGCTCGAAGGCTGCTTCCAGCGCGGCATCATCATCCAGCGCTGCCACGACCGTACCCGACAGCGTTGCATGATCCAGACCGGCGCTGTCGGCCACGGTGGCTTCGGCCAAACCCGAGCCGGATTTGATGAGCATCGAATCGGTATGGCCGTGATAGCAGCCATCGAACTTCAATATTTTGTCGCGACCGGTCGCACCACGTGCAACACGCAGTGCTGACATCACCGCCTCGGTACCCGAGTTCACAAAGCGGATGCTTTCTACCCACGGAATGCGGCGCGTGATGAACTCCGCCAAATCGAGCGAGTAGGGCTCGGTAGTGCCCAGGCTCCAGCCACGGCTGATGGCACCGATGGCTGCTTCGCGTACTGCGGCATTGCCATGACCTAGGATCAGCGGGCCGAAAGCGCTGAGAAAGTCGACGTAGTCACGTCCGTCGACATCGGTCATGAAGGCGCCATGACCACCGGTCATGAAGCGCGGTGTGCCGCCCACGCCTTTAAAAGCACGAACCGGCGAATGCACGCCGCCGGGTGACACCAGCTTGGAGCGGGCGAACAAGTCGTCTGAAGTACTCATGGAGCAAGCCATTCGCGCGCATGACGCGCGCCGTAACTGATGATCATGGAGGCACCGGCGCGCACCAGCGCAGTCCAAGCCTCACGGTGGGCGGCAACTCGGTTGGTCAGTCCTTCGCGGGCCAGCAATTCGATGGCCGCGTATTCACCGCTGACTTCATACACCGCCCAAGGCTGCGGAAACTGTCGCGACAGGTCGGCAAGGATGTCCAGATAAGGCATGCCCGGCTTGACCATGAGGATGTCGGCACCCTCGGCCACATCGCGCTCTACCGACAGCAGGGCATCGCCAGGGCGTGCCGGATCGATCTGGTAGCTGGAGCGATCGGTAAGCTTGCTCTGCTGCTTGGGTGCAGAGTCTGCGGCGACGCGAAACGGTCCATAGAACGTGGAGTGAAACTTGGCCGCATAGCTCATCAGCAGCGTGCGATCGCAACCGGCCTGCTCCAGGGCATCGCGGATCGCGCCGATGCGACCGTCCATCATGTCGCTGGGCGCGACGCAGTCGGCACCAGCCTGTGCGTAAGCGGCTGCAGCGGCCGCCAGTTCGCGCACGCTGGCACGGTTGTCCAGATGATCGCCCTCTGGATTGAGCACGCCGCAATGACCATGGGGCGTGGAGGAGCACAGACACACGTCCACCGCCAGCCAGATGTCGCTACCAAAGCGCTGCTTGATGCGCGCGATTTGCCCCGCATCAAAGCTCCAGTCGATGTCATGGGTGGCCTTGCCCATCGGCACGCCGAACAGCAGGAACTTCTCGACACCGGCTTTGAGGTCGGACTCGATCTGATAGAGCAGGGAGTCTGGCGTGTCGCGATAGACGCCGGTTAGACCCGGCACTTCTTCACGCCCGGCCAAGCCCTCGACCACAAACAGTGGTTGGATGAATTGCTCGGGCGATACGCGATGTTCGCGGGTCAGGCCGCGGATATGGCGATCCTGACGCAGGCGACGCAGGTTGATTCGGCTCATGACCCCTCGGTTCGATCTTTGGCAATGTGCCATTGTTATAAGCTGGAGGCAGAAAATACACCACTCTGGGCCCTGCGCCCTAGTCACCCCAACGGATCATCGATGGCACAGCAGAAAACCGGCGCGCAGGCCCTTAACGCGCAGCTGGAGGATAAGGTTTCCCGCAGCGTGGCGTTGTTGCAGCAGGCTGTGAGCGATCACGGCACGGTCACCTATTCGTGCAGTCTAGGCGCCGAATCGATGGTGCTGACCGATATGATCTGGACCCAAGCGCCGGCCATCGACATCTTCACGCTGGACACCGGCCGTCTGCACGAGCAGACCTATACGCTGCTGGAGATGCTGGAGCGTCGCTATCAGCGCCGCATGCGCCTGATCCATCCGCAGGCACAGGCTGTAGAGGCATGGGTCGCGGCCAACGGCATCAATGGCTTTTACTACGATGTGGCGGCGCGCAAGTCCTGCTGCCATCTGCGCAAGATCGAGCCCTTTGCGCGCGCCATCAAGGGCTTTGGGGCTTGGGTTACTGGCGTGCGCCACGAGCAGTCGGCCGATCGTGCGCAGATCCCTGCGGTCGAGTTCGATGCTGCCAATGGTCTGCACAAAGTCAGCCCCATCCTCGACTGGACCCACGACGATGTGTGGGCCTATATCCGCGCCAAGGGCTTGGTCTACAACCCGCTGCACGATCAAGGTTTCCCCAGCATCGGTTGCTCGCCGTGCACGCGCGCCATCGAGCCCGGCGAGGACAACAGAGCCGGTCGCTGGTGGTGGGAAAACACCGACTCACGCGAATGCGGTTTGCAGTCGCGCGCCCGTCCGGCTGCCAAGGCACCGGCCTGAGGGCTGGTACTGCCGGATACGCCGCCCATGGATTACTTGCCGCTGTTCTTCGATCTGCGCGGCCAGCGCGTGCTGGTCGTGGGCGGCGGCATCGTGGCGTCCCGCAAGATAGAGCACTTGCTCAAGGCGCAGGCCCACGTGCAGGTGGTGTCGCCGGAACTCGGTGCTGAGCTAACGCTACTGCGCGACTCAGGGCAGCTCGAACATCTGGCTCAGGCATTTGAACCGCAGGTGCTGGACGGTGCGCGTCTGGTCGTGGCTGCCACCGATCATGAGGGGGTCAATGAAGCGGTCTCGCAGGCGGCGCAGGCGCGCGGTCTGTGGGTCAATGTGGTCGATGACGCACGCCGCTCCAGCTTCATCTTCCCCGCCATTGTTGATCGCTCACCCTTGGTGATTGCCATCGGTACTGAGGGCAGCTCGCCGACCTTGGCGCGGCGCGTGCGTACACAGATCGAGACGCTGTTACCCGAACGCTTGGGCGAGTTGGCGGCCTTTGCCAGTCGTTGGCGCGCTACCGTCAAAGCTGTGTTTCCGGCGCTGCCGGATCGCTTGCGATTCTGGGACGGTTTTTATGCCAGTCCGGTAGCAAGCCAAGTGTTGTCGGGCGCACAGCACGGTGCAGATAGCGCGATGCAGCTGCAGTTGGATGGGGCACAGAGCGCAGCGGCGACGCAATTGGGTGAGGTGTATTTGATCGGCGTGGGTCCGGGTGATCCGGACTTGCTCACCATTCGCGCGCAGCAACTGCTGCAACAAGCCGATGTGTTGTTGTACGACCGGCTGGTGCCGCAGGTGATCATCGACCGCGCGCGCCGCGATGCCGAGAAGATCAATGTCGGCAAGCTGCCCGGCAATCACGAAGTCACTCAAAAGCACATCAACACCTTGTTGCTGGAGCATGCGGGCCGTGGCCTGCGCGTGGCACGCGTCAAAGGTGGCGATCCGTTTGTATTCGGCCGCGGCGGTGAAGAGTTACAGGTGCTGCGCGATGCAGGCATTCCTGTGGTGGTGGTGCCGGGCATCACCGCAGCCCTGGGTGCTGCGGCCAGCGCGGGCATTCCGCTGACACAGCGGGGCGTATCGCAGTCGGTTACTTTTGTGACGGCCACCGGCGCGCAGGGCGATTCACTGGACTGGCGTGCGTTAGCCGGTCCGCTGCAGACCGTGGTCTTTTACATGGGTGTGGGGCAACTCGATCAAGTGGTGACGCAGTTGTTGCAGCACGGCTTGCCGGCAACGCATCCGGTGGCGCTGGTCGAGCGCGCTACTTGGCCCGATCAACGCGTGTTGCAGGGCACATTGGGCGGATTGCTGGCGCTGGCGCAGGGTGCTGTGCTGCAGTCGCCCACGCTGTTGGTGGTGGGTGAGGTCACAGCATTGGGGCTGCAGGCTGCAGTGGCAGGGCAACAGACAACACAGAGTGGTGGAGAGCGGGCATGAGCATCAGAAACGGATTTGTCGATGCAGTTGGCAACACGCCGTTGTTGCGTCTGGCCGGCGTCAGCCGTGAGACCGGCTGCGAAATATTGGGCAAGGCCGAGTTTATGAATCCCGGTGGCTCGGTCAAAGATCGCGCCGCCAAATGGATCGTGCTAGACGCCGAGCAGCGCGGACTGCTCAAGCCCGGTGGCACTGTAGTGGAAGGCACGGCCGGCAACACCGGCATCGGCATGGCCCATGTGTGCAACGCGCGCGGCTATCGCTGCGTCATCGTCATGCCCGATAACCAGTCGCCAGAAAAGTACCGGCTCATCGAGGCGTTGGGCGCCGAGGTGCGCAAGGTCAAGGCGGTGCCTTATAGCGACCAGAACCAATATCAGCACGTGGCCGGACGACTGGCCAACGAACTGCCCAACGCCATCTGGGCCAATCAGTTCGACAACACAGCCAATCGTCGCGCGCATATCGAATCGACCGGGCCAGAGATCTGGGAACAGACGGGTGGTCGCATCGATGCGTTTGTCGCCGCTAGCGGTACGGGCGGCACCTTGGCCGGTACCAGCGAATTTTTAAAGAGCCAGCGTGCCAGCGTGCGCGCGGTGTTGGCAGATCCGCCCGGAAGTTCGCTGTTTGAATTTGTGCGCAACGGTGAACTCAAAGCCACCGGCAAGGGCTCGGTCACTGAGGGCATTGGCATTGCGCGCGTGACGGCCAACTTCCGCGATGCGCCTATCGATGATGCTGTGCATATCGAAGATCCCGAGAGCATCGAATACGTGTATCGCCTGCTGCACGAAGAGGGGCTGTTTCTAGGTAGCACCAGCGGCATCAATGTGGCCGCTGCAGTGAACGTGGCGCGGCAACTGGGCCCTGGCCACACCATCGTGACCATTCTTTGCGACAGCGGTGCCAAATACGCCTCACGGCTATATGACCGCGCCTGGCTGCAGGAAAAGGGTCTGCTTGAGGCTGCCGAGGCCGGCACGCGCCGCGGGTTAGTCGCGCGGTGAATTGGGAAGTTTCATTAGCTGGCCTGCTGGTCGGTGCCATGGTCGGCGCCACTGGCGTGGGCGGTGGCGCGATCATGACGCCCATCCTGCTGCTGGTGCTGGGTGTTGCGCCCCATACCGCCATTGGCACTGATCTGCTGTATGCCTCCATCACCAAGGTCTTTGGGGTCGGCGTGCATGGCTTTGCTAAGCGTGTCGATTGGCAAGTGGTGCGGCGGCTGGCGTTGGGCAGCCTGCCCACCGCTGCTGTGACCGTGATCGTGCTGCACCAGCGCGGTTCCAACGGTGTGCGCGATGGCATGATCATGACGGTATTGGGAGCCGTCCTGATACTGACGGCAGCGGCGATGGTGCTGATGCCGTTGCTGATCCGACCCGATGCACAGCAACGCCTGTCGCAGTCGGCCAAGCTGCTGCGCTACCAGCCGGTGCTGACGGTGATTGCCGGTGCTGTGCTGGGTTTGCTGGTAACGCTCACCTCGATTGGCGCCGGTTCCTTGGGTGTGGTGATGTTGTTGTTGCTGTATCCGCTGCGGCTGGCGCCGGCCCGGCTGGTTGGCACCGATCTGGCCCACGCCATTCCGCTGGCGCTGGTGGCCGGAATCGGTCACATCCTGCTGGGCAATGTCGATTTCGTGTTGCTGGGACAACTGTTGCTCGGGTCGCTGCCAGGGGTGTGGTTGGGAGCCCACTTCGGCGGCAAGTTGCCTGATCGGCTGTTGAGGGCGGCAATTGCCGTCGTTTTAGTGGCTGTAGGCATCAAATTGCTGCCCTGATTCCGTACACTCTTCGCGCCGAACTTTCCGGCTCTGGCGTGGTCTGACTACTTTATGGACATCAAAAGCAACAAGCCGCTGCTCAAGCGCGCAATCTGGGTCGTCGTGGTGCTGGCCGTGGCAGCAGGCGCATACAGCTGGTTCGGTCGTAAAGCCGCTCCGGCAGTCAGCTACGAGACAGCCGTCGTCGACAAGGGCACGGTCGAAAAGACCGTTAGCTCGTCGGGTTCGGTCGCCGCGCTTATTACCGTGGATGTCGGCTCCCAAATTTCTGGGCAGATCGCCGAACTCAACGTCGATTTCAACAGCCCCGTCAAAAAGGGCGATCTGTTGGCCGTTATTGACGGACAGACCTACCGCAGCCGCGTGACCGCAGCCGAGGCAGATTTGGCCGTGGCGCGCGCCAACATAGGCACTCAGCAAGCCAATGCCGAAAAAGCACAAATCACTTTGGCGCAATCCGAGCGCGACTATGTGCGCTTACAAAAGCTTGCCGAAGAAAAGCTGATTTCAGCCTCCAACCTGGAGACAGGGCTCAAGACACTGGAATTGGCTCGCGGTGATGTGGCAGTAGCCAAAGCGCAGCTGGCTAATTCACAGGCCACTATTCGTACTCGTCAGGCCACGTTGGACCAGGCTCGCATCGATCTCTCGCGCACCCAAATCCGCTCGCCTATCGACGGCGTGGTGATTAAGCGCTCCATCGATCGTGGTCAGACCGTGGCAGCGAGTCTGCAGGCACCCGTGCTGTTCCAGATCGCACAGGATCTGTCGCGTGTGCAGCTTGAGACCAAGGTCGACGAGGCCGACATCGGTTCGATCAAGACCGGCAACGTGGCCACGTTTACCGTGGATGCGTTCCCTGATCAGAATTTTGAAGGTCGTGTGGCCCAAGTGCGCATGGCAGCCAGCACGGTACAAAACGTGGTGACTTATAGCGTGATGGTGCAGGCCGCTAACCCGCGTGCGCTGCTGCTGCCCGGTATGACTGCCAACGTGCGCATCGTCACCGATCGTCGTGAGAACGTACTGCGTGTGGCCAACGATGCTGCACGCTTCCAGCCTGCCGGCGCAGCTGCCGGTGCCGGTGCTGCTCGGGGCCCGCAGGGCGGCGGTGGTGGCGGGGGCGGCGGTGGTTTTGGCGGTGGCGCTGGCGGAGCCGGTGGCGGTTTTGCAGCCCAGAACGCCGCCATGACCCAGGAACTGGGTCTGAGCAAAGAGCAGCAGGACAAGCTCGATGCCGGCCGCAAAGAGTTGTTCGCTGCCATGCGTGCGCAGGCACAGCCGCAGGGCGGCTTGGCTGGCGGTGGCGGCGGCGGTGGCGGCCAGGGCGGTTTCGGCGGCGATCAAGGTCAGGCCATGCGCGCGCGCATGGACAACCTGATGCGCAGCGTGCTGACGCCCGAGCAGATGCAGAAATACGAGGCGCAGCGCAAAGCGCGTGGCAGCGGCGGCGTGCGTGCGCGCGGCGGCGTGCTGTGGACGCTGGACAAGAACCAGCCCAAGGCCAACCCGGTGCGCTTGGGTCTGGCGGATGACCGTTACACCGAAATTGTCGGTGGTGATATCAAAGAAGGCGATGCGGTCATTACCCGCTCGCGTGTGCAGGTCAAGAAATGACGGCGGCCGGCATCGCCTCGCCGGTGCCGGTGGTCGCGGCGCGCAACCTCTGCAAAACCTATCAGCTGGGTGAGCAGTCGGTGCATGCGCTGCGCGAGGTGTCGTTCGACATCCAGCGCGGCGAGTTCGTGGCCATCATGGGTCCGTCGGGTTCGGGCAAGTCCACCTTGATGAATATGATCGGGGCGCTGGATGTGCCCAGCAGTGGTCAGTTGCTGATCGATGGCACAGACATCGGCACGCTGGATCGCGACCAACTGGCAGCACTGCGCAATCACACTATCGGTTTCGTGTTTCAGCAGTTCAACCTGTTGGCGCGCACCAGCGCGCTCGACAACGTCAAGCTGCCGCTTACCTATTCGCGTCCGCGGCGTGCCGACGCCACCGACATCGCCCGCAGCTGCCTTGAAAAGGTGGGCCTTGGGGCGCGTATGGATCACGTGCCGTCGCAATTGTCGGGTGGTCAGCAGCAGCGCGTGGCCATTGCCCGCGCGCTGGTTAATTCGCCCAGCATCATTCTGGCCGACGAGCCCACTGGCGCACTAGATAGCGCGACGTCACTAGAAATTCTGCAGTTGTTCGAATCACTCAACGCCCAAGGCATGACAGTCATCATGGTCACCCATGAACTGGATGTGGCCTCGCACGCACGGCGTTTACTGCGCGTCAAAGATGGTCGCTTGGTTGAAGACCGTGCGGTTACCGGCGCATTGACGGAGCACCAGTCATGACACTTGCAGAGTTCATCGCCACGGCAATGGTGGCGTTGCGCCGCAATGTGCTGCGCAGCGTGCTCACCACGCTGGGCATCATCATCGGTGTGGGTAGCGTCATCGTGATGTCTGCTATCGGCAGCGGTGCCAGCAAGCAGATCGATGCGCAGATCGCCAGCCTGGGCACCAACCAGCTCACCATCTTCCCCGGTTCCATGAACGTAGGGGGTCGTCAGGGTGGTGCCGGTTCCGCGCCGCCGCTGACCGAAAAAGACCTGCGTGCGATCCGTGAGAATGTCACCGGTATCGATGCCGCCGCCGGCAATATGAACAGCGGCGCTACGGTGGTGGTGGGTAACGTCAACTGGGTCACGCAGATCAACGGATCCAGCGCTGAGGTGCAGACCGTGCGTGACTGGCCGCTCAAGAGTGGCCGCTTCTACGATGCGCTCGAGGCTTCCTCCGGGCGCAAGCTGGCCGTATTGGGCAGCACCGTGGCACGCGAGTTGTTTGGTGAGGCCGATCCGCTGGGCACGATGGTGCGTATCAACAACGTGCCGTTTCAGGTCATCGGTGTGCTGTCTGAAAAAGGTCAGGCCGGTGGTCGCGATCAAGACGACGTGGTGATACTGCCTTTGTCGACGGCACGCTCTCGATTGATGGGCCGGGTACGGGTGCCTGACGAAATCGGTCAGATTCTGGTCAAGGTCGACGATCGCTACGAATTGTCTGAAGTTCAAGCCGACATCGAACGCGTGCTGCGCCAGCGTCGTCGCATAGCACCCAACGCGACCGACAACTTTATGGTGCGTAACTTCGCCGAGTTTCTGGCCACGCGCAATGCCACCACGCGCACGCTGGGCCTGCTGCTGGCATCCACGGCAGCCATTTCATTGATCGTCGGTGGCATTGGCATCATGAACATCATGCTGGTGTCGGTTACCGAACGTACCCGTGAAATTGGTTTGCGCATGGCGATCGGCGCCAGTGGCTCCGACATACTCGGTCAGTTCCTCACCGAAGCAGTATTGCTGTGCATGGCGGGCGGCTTTCTCGGGTTAGTGCTCGGTGCCGGCATAGCCATCGTCATCTCGACCTTGTTCGCCTGGCCGGTCTATATCAGTCCTGGTGTGGTGCTGATGGCCATCATGGCCTCTGCATCAGTGGGTGTGATCTTTGGCTTTGTGCCGGCGCGTCGTGCGTCGCAGCTCAACCCCATCGAGGCGCTGCGCTACGAATGACTACTGGTGTATCCAACACCGGCACGGGCCGCTGGCTATGGCCGGCGGTTGTCACCATCGCAGTGGTGGCGGGTCTTACTCTGGTGGCGCGTTACACACTCATCGAACCCATGGCCTTTGTTGCAGCCTGCGAGCGTCAGCAGGCACCGCAGGCGTTGTGCTTGTTGCGCGAAGGCTTGGTGATCTTGTTCGTTAAGAACATCCTGGGCATGGCCAGTACGGTGTTTGGCGTGTGGAGCACCATCACTCGCACCCGGGCCTTGGCCGTTGCCGCCATTGCGCTGGGCGCGATGTCGGTCATCCTGTTCCGCTTCGATGCCGCGTTCATCGGCATCGTGCTGGGATTATTGGTGCTGGCCCGCGCTCTGGCTGTTTCTGCTGATCAACTGACTCAGGCTGAACAGCACCACTAAGCCTGACAGTGTCAGCGAGGCCGGGTTCAGCGGACCTTCGCGCAGCGCCCACACCACAGCGCATACGCCGCACAACAGCGTCAGCCCCGCCTCTTCGGGCATCTGTCGCCAACGCAATCGCCAGGCCTGTGATTCACTGAGGGCCAAGGCGCTGATGATGGTCAGCGGCAGCACATACAGCGGCAACGGAAAGCCCCGGTAGCGCGCATCCAGCGCTAAGCCCAAACATACATAGGTGAGCCCCACTAGCAGCGCCAGTCGCAAGAGACCCAGCACCCTGCTGTGACCTTGCTCGGCACGCGGTGGCAGAGCATGACGGTTGAAGTCTCGCAGCATCTGGCCGATGGCGTCGGGAATAGCGGCCTGTTGCCGGGTCTTGAGACCGGCGGCCACCAGCAGCAACCACAGGGCCAGCACGTTGCCTACTATCACTGTGGTGCCGCCAAGAATCGCTTCCTGAAAGTTGCGACTGGTGTCAGCTATGTAGTGCCATTGCAGCGGCAGCAACGGGCCCACCACGGCGCCGGTCGCGGCCATCAACAACAAGTCGCAAGATCTTGCCGAGCGCCGCAGCAGTAGCCCAAGCCCTGTAAACAGCAGCGCGCACAACACGGCATCGATGGGGCCTTGATGCCACATTGCGTCTTCCTGCAATGGACCTTGCAGCGGGAATTTGGCGCGGCCGTCCTTGTCGTACAGGCCCCAGTAACCTCCGACTGTGCCTTCCTGTCCGCGCTTCCACGGCTGGTCAAAGGCCTCGATCAGGTTGTAGTGAATGCTGTTGTCGTGTGCCCAGCGCGTGAACTCGCGGATGAAGCGTGCCTGACCGACCGTGGAGGGCTTGGCATCTTCGCGTTGCCGACCCTGACTGGGCCAGCCGGTTTCACCGATAAATATACGACGGCCCGGAAAGGTGACCGTGGCTTCGCCGTACATCGATGCTGCTTCAGCCAGCGCGCCCTCTATGCCAGTAGGTTTGTTTTCCCAGTAGGGCAGCACATGCACGGTGATGAAGTCCGTGACCTCTGCCATCGCCGGATTGGTGCGCCAGAAATCCCACACGTCGGCATAGGTCACTGGCAGGTCGGTGGCGTCGTTGACTTGTCGAACCAGCGCTGCAAGCTTGTCGGCCGTGAGCTCACGACGCAGCAACACTTCATTACCGACGATGACCGCGTCGATCACATCGTGATCTGCGGCTGCCACTTGCAGGCCGCGGGCGATCTCGCGTTGGTTCATCACAGGATCGGGACCGATCCACAGACCCAGCAGTACGCGCAGGCCCACTTCCCGCGCAATGCCCGGTACGGCAGCCAGGCCGTTATTGACTGAATAAATGCGCACGCAGCCAAAGCGCTGTGCCAGCAGTTGCAGATCACTGCGGATGCGCGCCGGTTCGATAGCCGTGGTGAGCGTCATCGGCTGCTCGAGCGGCGGTGTGTAAGACACGCAGTCGAGCTTGCCCTCCGGCGCATCAACTACTGCGACGGAGCGTCCTTGGTGCCACCAGAACCCCTGCAACAGCACTGCCAGCGCAGCACAGGCGATCAGCAAGGCATTACGACGGGTCACTGGCCTGTTGCCAAAGGGCAGTGTCCGAATCGGTTCCGTCTGCGACATGCCTTAGAGCTCTTTTGGTTGTTTCTTAGGCGGTAGTCTAGCCTAGGGCTTGGCGGCAGGGGCCGCACCTAGGTCACCTATGCTTTACAGGAGTTGCTATGACTACCGCCATACACCGCCGGGTCGCCGCGCTACGCGCCGGTACCGATCCTACCTGCATCGTGCGCATGGCATCGGGTTGGGCGGTATTGGGGGAGCAGCAGTTCTTGCGCGGTTATGCCTTGCTGCTGCCGGATCCGGTCGTCGGCACGCTAAATGAGTTACAGGGCCTCGGTCGCACACAGTTTCTAGCTGACATGGCCTTGCTAGGCGACGCCGTGTTGCAGGTGACTGGGGCGCTGCGCATCAACTACGCGATGTTTGGCAACGTCGAGCCTGCGCTGCATGCGCATGTGGTGCCGCGCTATGTGGATGAGGCGCCGCAACTGGCCACGGCACACCCGTGGATGTATGACTGGAACGCTGCGCCGCGATTTGAGGCGATAAGGGATGCGCCGTTGCTGCAGGACCTGCGCGCACGCTTGGTAACCGCTGCGGTCTAGTTAGCCAGTTGTCTGCTGTGCGGCGCGCAGCGCATCGAGCAGCAGTACCGGTGCTGCAAAGGCTTGCGCGGATTGCCCTGTCTGCCACAGCCACGCGACTGTTTCACCCGGTGCTGCGGTGCAGGCACCCAGTGATGTAGGCAGGTCGGTGGCAGTGGTGTCGATGTACAAGACCATCACCCGTGGCATGTACAGCCGATCCAGCGTGCTGCGCCAGCTGTCGCGCTGCAAAGCGTCGCCACGCACCACCACATACAGCGGCAGATGCACGGCTTCTTGCAGTGCCGTGAACAGGCTGGCATGTGCCAAAGGCTGTTGGATGGCGCGGCCCAGGCACACTTGCAGTGCAGCGCGTGCGGCATCGATCCAGCGCTGTTCACCCAGCAGACCGCCGAGCTGCTGCAGCGTGCGGATGGCTATCGAATTGCCGGCAGGCAGGGCATCGTCGGCCAGGATGCGGCTGCGGTGGATCAACGGCTCGTGATCCTCTGCCGTAAAGAAGAACCCACCTTCGCTCGAGTCTGCAAAGTGCGACAGCAGCAGATCGCCCAATTCGCCCGCCCAGTGCAACATCGGCGCATCAAACTGCCGTGTCTGCAGCGCCAGCAAAGCGGCCAGCAACATCGCATGATCATCGAGGCTGGCCGGCAGGCTGTTGGCGCTGTTGCCGCGGTGCAAGCGGCCGCTGTGCCAGTGCTGCTGGCGAAGTTGCTGCAGCACTGCAGTGGCGTGCAGCACCAGTGTGTCATCGCGCAGCGCAGGGGCTGCAGTCAGTAGTGCTAGGGCAATGTGCGCCCCCTGACGCATTGGCTTTTGATGCTGCAGCCAAGTTGCTATACCTGCTGCGACCTCGGTAAACAGCGCTTCGCCGGTTGCACGCGCGGCATCGGCATACACCTGTAGCAGGCAGGCATTGTCGGCAACGGACTTCTCCAGCTCTGGTTGCTGCCAGTCAGCTGTCAGGCAATAGCGATAAAAGCCGCCATCCTGCCGGTCGCGCAAAGGCGATTCGGCCATGCGCTGTAAGGCCATACTGGCTAGAAACAGCGCTTGCAGATCCGGCACGGCATCAAAGGCGGTTGCATGCCAATCCCGCAGCAGCCGGTCTATGCGCGGTGCATGCGGGAACTTGGGGGCATCGCCCCAGCCGCCGTTATTGCGGTCATAGCGCGCTTGTAGCGCCTGGCGCGCCGCCGCCAAGGAGCGCGGCTCCAACGGCAGTGCCGCGCCCACGGCATCGGCTTCGCGCATGGCCTCGCGCAGGGCAGCGTTCTGCTGCTGCAAGCCGCCGCGTTGCTCGTTGAAATATTGCGCTACACGCTGCAGCACAGCGGCAAAGGCCGGCATGCCGTCGTGGGCTTGCACTGGAAAGTAGCTGCCGCCAAAGAAGGGCATCTGGTCATCGGGCATCAGGAACATGGTCAGCGGCCAACCGCCGCCATGGCGTGTCAGCAGCTGATGCGCAACCTGATAGATGCGATCCAAGTCCGGGCGCTCATCGCGATCGACCAGGATATTGACGAACAGGGAGTTCATCAGCTGTGCCGTGGCAGCGTCGTTGAAGCTCTCGCGCGTCATCACGTCGCACCAATGGCACCCGCTGTAGTTGATCGACAGCAGGATCGGTTTGCCGCTGTCGCGCGCAGCGCTCAGTGCCTCGGGGCCCCACGGATACCACTGCACCAGATCCTGCGCGTGGTGCTGCAGGTGGGTGCTGCTTTGGCCCGCCAGCCGGGAGCCTGGCCGGCCGGTCTGCGGTTCGCTCATGGACAAGGAGCTCCTGACGTAGAATGCGCGCCACTATACGCAAGACGGTCACTGCCACACGATGTCCGAACTCTCAGCAAACGCGCTTCCCGTGCTGCGCCTCAAGCGCAACGAAGACAAGCGCCTGCGCGCCGGCCACCTCTGGGTGTTCTCCAATGAGGTTGATACGGTTGCCACACCGCTGACGGGTTTTGCCCCTGGCGCGCCCGCGCGCATCGTCAATCACCGCGACCAGTTTGTCGGCTATGGCTGCGTCAATCCGCAGGCACTGATCAGCGCCCGCATCCTCAGCCGCGACGAAGCCCAGCCCATCGATGCAAACCTGCTCCGACGCCGGTTGCAGTCGGCGTTAGCACTACGCGAGCGCTTATATGCCGATCGCTGCTATCGGCTGGTGTTTGGCGAGTCAGATGGTTTGCCCGGCTTGGTTGTAGATCGCTATGGCGATGTGCTGGTGGGCCAGTTGGCCACGCTGGGCATGGAGCGTTTGCGCCCGCTCATCGAAGCGGCTTTGCATGAAGTGGTCGCACCGCGTGTGCTGGTCTGGAAGAACGACGGCTCTGCCCGCGACCTGGAGCAGTTGCCCCACGAAGTGGTGGTGGCCGCCGGCGAGATACCCGATCACATCGAGGTGATTGAGGCGGGGCTGCACCTGCAGGCCCCGTTGGCCGCTGGCCAGAAAACCGGTTGGTTCTATGACCAGACGGCCAACCGCGAGCGCCTGCGTCGTTACCTGCCCAAGGGTGCGCGGGTGCTCGATGTGTGCAGCTATGTGGGTGCCTGGGCGCTGACGGCGCTGCATCACGGCGCAGCGCGTGCCACCTGTGTGGATTCGTCCCAGCAGGCACTGGACTGGGCGCAGCGCAATGCCACTGCCAACGGCATGACGGTCGATGTCATCAAGGCCGATGCCTTTCAGGCGCTGGAGCAGCTGCGTGCCGCCGGCGAGAGGTTTGATGTGGTCATCGTCGATCCGCCGGCGTTTATCAAGCGCCGTCGCGATCTGCCGCAGGGTGAGGCTGCCTATCGCAAGCTCAACCAGTTGGCGATCCGTTTGCTCAACGACCCCGGTGTGCTGGTCAGTTGCTCCTGCTCCTGGCACCTGCCGCACGACAGCCTGCCCGAGTTGGTGCAGTCCGCGGCCGCTGCAGCCGGGCGCGAAGCGCGGGTGTTGGAGTTCGGTGGCCAGTCCCCCGATCATCCGGTGCACCCGGCAATCCCGGAATCGCGTTATCTCAAGTCAGTGTTTTGCCACATTACCGGCTGACGCCGCGTTACAGGCTAGAATCACGTCATGTTGGTGTATCCGCACATTGATCCCGTCGCGCTGCATCTGGGCCCGTTGCAGATCCATTGGTACGGGATCATGTATGTCATCGGCTTTGCTGTGGCCTGGTGGCTGGCGCGCCGTCGCGCAGCAGACCTGCGCAGCACGTGGACACCGATCGAAGTCGATGACCTGGTGTTCTGGCTGATGCTGGGCGTCATCGCCGGTGGCCGCATCGGCTACATCCTGTTTTATGGCCTGGGCTTCTGGCGGCTCGATCCTTGGTATCCCATCAAGATCTGGCAGGGCGGCATGTCCTTCCATGGCGCGTTGTTGGGTGTGTTGTTGGCGCTGCTGCTGTTCGGGCGCAAGCGCAAGCGCCATTTTCTCGATATGGGTGATTTTGCTGCGGCCTTGCCTGGCCTAGGCTTCATGGCCGGCCGCATCGGCAACTTCATCAACGGCGAGTTGTGGGGCGCGCCCACTACCGTGCCTTGGGGTTTTCTGGTGCAAGCCGGGCCCGGGCAATTGCCGGCAGTGCGTCATGCCTCGCAGCTCTACGAAGCGCTGCTCGAAGGCTTGCTGCTGTTCGTGGTGCTGTGGTGGTTCTCGGCCAAGCCGCGGGCCCGCGGTGCGGTGGGCGGCTTATTCCTGGCTTGGTATGGCGCAGTGCGCATCGGCGTTGAGTTCGTGCGCGAGCCCGATGCACAGCTGGGCTACCTGATGGGCGAGTGGTTCACCATGGGCATGTTGCTGTCTTTACCCATGCTGATCGGTGGCCTGTGGCTGATGCTGCGCGCACGCCTTAATCCACAGCCTTCGGGCAACTGGATTGCCGGCGCATGAATGCGTATCTAGACCTGTTGCGTGCCGTGCGTGAGCGCGGTGTTCGCAAAGCAGATCGCACCGGCACAGGTACTTTGTCGCTGTTTGGTTGGCAGGCGCGCTTTGATCTGGCTGCAGGCTTTCCGCTGGTCACGACCAAGCGTCTGCACCTGCCTTCCATCGTGCACGAGCTGCTGTGGTTCCTGCGCGGAGATACCAACACGGCCTATTTGCGCCAGAACGGCGTGAGCATCTGGGACGAGTGGGCCGATGACAACGGTGAGTTGGGGCCTGTGTATGGCCGCCAATGGCGCGGCTGGCAGGCCGCCGACGGTCGTGTCATCGACCAGATGAGTGATCTTATTGCCACGCTGCGTCGCGATCCGGATTCACGCCGGTTGTTGGTCAGTGCGTGGAATGTGGGCGAATTACCGCGCATGGCGCTGCAGCCTTGCCACGTGCTGTTTCAGTTCCATGTTGCTGACGGACGCTTGTCGTGCCAGCTGTATCAGCGCAGTGCCGATGTGTTTCTGGGCGTACCCTTCAACATCGCAAGCTATGCGCTGCTCACGCACTTGGTGGCGCAGCAGTGCGATCTGCAGCCGGGTGAATTCATCTGGTCTGGTGGCGATTGCCACCTGTATCTCAATCATCTGGCGCAGGCTGATGAGCAGCTTTCACGCCAACCGTTTCCCGCTCCAAGCCTGCATCTGTTGCGCAGGCCCGATTCTTTGTTCGATTACCAAGCAGAGGACATACAGTTCGTGAACTATCAGCATCATGCGGCCATCAAGGCCCCGGTCGCGGTCTGACATGGCTACCCAGCGCAAAAAGGCCGCCAAGAAGGCCAAAAAAGAACCCCGGCTCGCGCCGGATCCCTACAAGCTCAACCCGTGGTTCCTGGTGCGCAACTCCAAGGTGCACGGCAAGGGTTGCTTTGCCCGCAAGGACATCCCCAAGGGCACACGCATCAGCGAGTACGTGGGTGACCGCATCACTTGGGCCGAGTCGGACAAGCGTTACGAAGGCTATGACGTCAACGACAACCATACCTTCCTGTTCATCGTTGACCGCAAGACGGTAATCGACGGCGGTGTGGGTGGTAACGATGCGCGTTACATCAACCACTCCTGCGCCGAGAACTGCGAGTCGACGGTGGAGAAGGGCCGCGTCTACATTGATGCCATCAAGGACATCAAGAAGGGCGAAGAGCTCGGTTACGACTATCAGATTGGTCGTGACAAGAACGATCCGCCCAATGTCGATGAGATCTATGCCTGCCGTTGTGGCGCGCCCAAGTGCCGCGGCACCATGCTGTGGCCTGCCAAGCGTCCCAAGCCTAAAAAGAAGAAAAAGGTAGCCAAGAAGGCGGCCAAGAAAGCCGGCAAGAAGGCGGCCAAGAAGGCAGGCAAGAAAGCCGGCAAGAAGGCAGGCAAGAAAGCCAAGAAGGCAGCGAAAAAGCGCTCTGCGCGTTAATCGCTGAAGGCACAGCACACCATGTCAGCGCAGTCGGGCGGCGCAAGCCGCCCTATCACTGGCACCGCAGTTCTCGGTGCATTGGGCGTTGTCTATGGCGACATCGGCACCAGCCCTCTGTATGCGCTCGACAAGACGCTCAGCGCTGCAGGAGGCGAGGCGGTTCAAGCCGCCACGGTGCTGGGTGTGTTGTCTTTGGTGTTCTGGAGTCTGTTGGTCGTCATCACGCTCAAATACGTGGTGTTGATCCTGCGTGCTGATAACCAAGGCGAGGGCGGCATCTTGTCGCTGTTTGCGCTGGTGCAAAAGCACGTGGCTGGCGGAGGCGAGTGGCGGCGGCACCTGGTGGTGCTGGCGGTGCTCGGGTCCGCCCTCTATTACTGCGATGCGCTCATCACACCGGCCATGTCGGTGATGAGCGCCGTCGAGGGCATCAGTCTCATCGACCCCGACATGAGCAAGTCTGTCGTGCCGTTCACCCTGGTGGTGATCGTGTTGCTGTTCTCGATTCAGCGTTATGGCACCGCCAAGGTGGGCAGTCTGTTCGGCCCCATCATGGTGGTGTGGTTTTTGTCGATTGGGTTCTTTGGTGCGGTGTCGCTGGTAGCCAATCCCACCGTGCTCAAAGCGCTTAATCCGGCCTATGCAGCGATGCTGCTGGCAGGTCACCCTGGCATTGCGCTGGCTATTGTCGGCAGTGTGTTTCTTACACTGACCGGCGGTGAAGGCCTGTATGCCGACATGGGTCACTTCGGTCGCGGCCCAGTACGCGTGGCGTGGTTTGGTTTGGTGTGGCCGGCGTTGCTGCTGAGTTACTTCGGTCAGGGCGCATGGCTGCTGGCGCATCCGGGTCCTCCGTCGCAGTTGCTGTATGCGCTGGTGCCCGAGCCCTTGTTGCCCGCGATGGTCATTCTGGCCACGTTGGCTACGGTCATTGCCTCGCAGGCCGTTATTACCAGCGCCTTCTCGATGACACGCCAAGCCGTGCAATTGGATTTTCTGCCGCGTGTGCGCGTGCTGCAGACCTCTGAGAGCGAGGAAGGCCAAATCTATGTGCCGGTGATCAACAGCATTCTGATGGTGGCTGTGGCGCTGTTTGTGATCGCCTTTGGGTCATCCGATGCGCTGGCTGGCGCCTATGGCGCAGCAGTGGCGGGCACGATGACCATCACCACGATGCTGGGGGCGGTATTGGCCGCCAGCAGTTGGAAGTGGCCGCGCTGGCGCCTCATCCTGGTGTTTGTGCCGCTGGCTTGCATCGACTTCACCTTCCTGTTCGGCAATCTGGCCAAGATCGCCGATGGCGCCTGGGTACCCATCGTGCTCTCAGGCTTCCTGTTCACCATCTTCATGATCTGGCGCAACGGCCGCCAGCAACTGCGCAAGGCACTGCTGGCTGAAGCCATCCCCCTGGATCAGATCGGTGCGCTACTCGACAAAGCGCAGCGCGTGCCCGGCACCGCAGTGTTTCTGGCTAGTACAGCCAAGTCCGTGCCCACGGCGTTGCTGCGCAACCTGGAGCACAACCACATCGTTCATGAGCATGTGGTCATCCTCAATATCGAGATTGCCCGCACGCCGCGCCAAGACCCTGCAGACCGCGTGAAGATCGAACAAATCCGGCCCGACGTGACGTTGCTGAAGGCACGCTTTGGCTACATGGAAACGCCAGACGTCAGCGATGCGCTCAGGCATGCCCGTGCGCGCGGCCTGATGCTGTTCTCGGATGATTGCTCGTTCTTTGTGGGGTGGCACTTGGTGGTGCCGCGCACCCGCACCGGTTACACCGGCATCAAACGCCGCGTGTTTGCGTGGTTGCAGCGGCGCAGCACCCAGGCGTCGGAGTTTTTCCGCATGCCCGAACGGCGCGTTATTGCGCTGGTGACCCAGGTCGAGATTTGAGCATGCGGCTGACTGCAGTGGTGGCAGCCACCGAGAACAATGTCATCGGTCTAGACAATGGCATGCCATGGCATCTGCCGGCCGATCTGCAGCACTTCAAGTCGGTCACGCTGGGTAAGCCCGTGCTGATGGGCCGGCGCACCTTTGAAGCCATTGGCCGTCCCTTGCCGGGCCGTCGCAACCTGGTGCTGACCCGCGACAGCGGCTTTGCTGCAGCAGGCATAGAGGTGTTTGGCTCGCTGGATGCGGCATTGGCTGCAGCCGGTGATGTACCCGAGCTCATGGTGATCGGCGGCCAGACGGTCTATGAACTAGCCCTGCCGCGCGTCACGCGCGTGCACCTGACACGACTGCACATGCAAGTGTCCGGTGATGCGTTCTTCCCGGAGTTGCCTGCCGATCAGTGGCAGCAAGTGTCGTGCAGCGAGCGTCGCGCTGCCGATGAGCGCAATGCCTGCGACATGAGTTTTGTGGTGTTAGAGCGGCGTTAGCCGCGCCACGACTTGCGCATCCCAGTGGGCCCAGTTCAGCTCTGCGGCAGTGGGCAAGCTGCCATCGTCAGCAGGTAGCGTCATCTCATCTAGCAACTGCTGCTGCACACGGCCGCGGTTCAGGGCTGTGGCATAGCCGATGTCATCGCGAAACGTCACCATCGAATAGCGCGGCACAAAGTGGTGCGGATGACGGCGCTGTAACTGCAGGGCCAGCTCACGCTGCAAATTAAATCGCGCACTGCGCACGCTGTCGCTCATCTCGGCGTGGTTCTCGAGCGCCATCTGCACGATGGCATCGGCATCGGGCTTGCGCTGCACAGAGAAGCGGGCAAATGGTTGCGGCGCGCCATCTGCCAGCAGCTCATCGAGAATGCGGCAATCTTCAAACGCACAGTTCATGCCCTGGCCATGAAACGGCACCATCGCATGGGCTGCATCACCGATCAGTAGCAGCTTCTCGTCCAGATGCCACGGCGCGGCATACACGCTACCCAAGCGGCTCTGTGGATGGGCAGCAAACTGCGCTGCCAGCGCAGGGATAAGGCTTGCGACATCGGCAAACTCGCGTGCAAAGAACTGCTGTACCGCCTCGTCAGTCTGCAGGGCAGCAAAGCTGACGGCGCCGTCACGCGCCAAAAACAGCGTGGCCGTAAAGCTGCCATCGGCATTGGGCAATGCGATCAGCATGAAGCCGCCGCGCGGCCATATGTGCAACGCTTCCCGCACCAAGGGCGAGCCTGCAGGGATATCAAGCTCTTTGTAGTCGTGCTCGATGTACTGCTCTTGCGACTGCAGCACGCCGCGTGCCTGTAGCGCATGGCGCACGGCAGAGCCTGCACCATCGGCAGCAATCCAACGTGACAGCTGCGGCACGGGCAGCCTGCGCTGCAGTGCGTCGTGCAGCAGCGGTGTGCCGTCGGCAGCAAGGCCGGTGCAGGCGTGATTAAAGTGCAGACTT
>CANFSB010000013.1 GCA_947449495.1 Pseudomonadota bacterium | reverse complement strand
TCCCCTTGGGGACGCCATTTCAGGCTCGACGGTTACGTCATCAGTGACGTCCGCTCAAAGACGCCATTTCAGGCTCGACGGTTACGTCATCAGTAACGTCCGCTCAAAGACGCCATTTCAGGCTCGACACTAAACCCGTCGCTATCGTGTTTCTGCTGCGTAAAAGGCTAAATGCAGCGTGGACGCTGGCGCAGCCCTTCTGCATTTTGCAAAATGACGCCACGTTCAAGTTGTTTAGAGGCACATCATGACTGCTGAAACGCTAGAAGAAGCTGCTCTGCATTTGCCTGTGGCGCAACGTGCCGAACTCGTTCACAAGCTGCTGCTCAGTTTGGAAGACCAGAGCGAAGGCGATATCGCCCTGGCTTGGAATGCCGAGTCCGAACGGCGCGCTGCTGATCTTGACAGCGGACAGTCGGATACCGTTTCGGCCGATGATGCACGCGCAGCTGCCCATGCTCTATTGCGGTGATCTACCGATTTCATCGCGCGGCGCTGGCTGAACATCTAGACCAAGTCGCCTACTACGAAAGCCGAATGAATGGGCTGGGTGAAGATTACTTGTCTGAGTTCGAGAAGCTCATGACGTGGATCTGTTCAGCTCCAGAATCCTATCCCCGTGTAGGTGGTTCCAACCTGCGCAAAGCTGGCTTCAGTCGGTTTCCATTCCACGCAATCTATCGTGTAGATGCGTCGCAGGTGGTAATACTTGCTATCGCTCATCGCCGTAGGCGGCCCAGTTACTGGGTGGGACGGATCGGCTCGTAAGCGGTTGAGAGCTGGGTCGGCTATGGTCAATTCGATCGCTACGTGCAGAACTTCCTCCCGCTGGTGACGCACCGCGAGAATCATCACGACATCTTCCTTCGGCAGCCATCTGTACTTGGCGATATCGCCATAGCGCCCCCGCGACAGTGTCAATTCACGGCGGACGTGCTCCATCGAGTAGTCAGAAAGTAATACCGAGTCACTTTGCGGTCAACAGCAGTTACAAGACAAAAAAAGGCCCTCTTGCGAGGGCCTTGGTGCGTTGTGCTGTGCCAGGCGGGTTGAGCCGCCTGGCAGTGGGCCGGATCAGGCGAACTTCACGCCCGACTGGCTGAACGGCAGCACATGCGTGGGCTTGCCCGTGAGCACAGCGATGGCGTTGGCCACAGCCGGTGCGATGGGCGGCAGACCCGGCTCACCGATGCCGGTGGGCTTGGCGTCTGACGGCACGATGTGCACTTCAACCGACGGCATCTGGTGCATGCGCAGCACCTGATAGTCGTGGAAGTTGGACTGCTCGACGACACCGTCCTTGAGCGTGACGGCGCCGCTGATGGCAGCACCTAGACCCAAGCCGATGGACGACTCGACCTGCATGGCCACGATCTGCGGGTTGATGGCGCGACCGCAGCTGATGCCGCTGACCACACGCTCTACCTTGAAGCTGCCATCGGCTGCCTGTGACACCTCTACGACGTGCGCGGCAATGCTGCCGAAGCACTCGTGTACGGCCACGCCGCGAGCACGACCGGCCGGCAGCGGGCTGCCCCAGCCTGCCTTCTCGACGGCCAGGTTGAGCGCAGCCAGATGGTGCGGCTGGTTGGCGAGCAACTTGCGACGCAGCTCGACAGGGTCCTGCTTGGTGCCGCGGGCGATGTCATCGAGGAAGCACTCGATGGCATAGGCGGTGTGGGTGGAACCCACCGAACGCCACCACTGCACGGTCACCGGTGAGGTGGGCGAGTGCAGGTCGACCATGCGGTTGGCGATGGCATAGGGGAAGTTGGCGCCCGTGCCTTCGACCGACAGCGGGTCAATCTTGCTCTTGCCCATCATGGCGGCCATCGGCGTACCGGCCAGCAGTGACTGACCCACGACGCGCTGTTGCCAGCCGGTGATGTTGCCCTGTGCGTCCACACCGGCCTTGATGCTGTGCAGGAACATGGGGCGGTAGAAGCCGCCGTGCACGTCGTCTTCACGCGACCAGATCATCTTGACCGGCTTGCCATTGCCGCCGACCTTGGCGATGACTGCAGCTTCTTGAGTGAAGTCGGCCATCGGGTTGGAGCGACGGCCGAAGCTGCCACCGGCATACAGTGTGTTGATCTTGACCTGCTCGGGCTTGATGCCCAACGCACCGGCCACCATGGCCTGGTCGATGGTCTGCAACTGAGCGCCGAACCACATTTCGCAACCGGCCTCAGTGACCTGTGCAACGCAGTTGAGCGGCTCCATCGGCGCATGCGACAGATAGGGGAACTCGTACGTGGCTTCAAACTGCGTCGTGGCTGCTGCCAGAGCCTTGGGGGCATTGCCAGCCTTGAAGACTTCGTCACCAGGCTTGGTGGCCAGTACCTTGTAGGCGGCCATGATCTGCGCGCTGCTGCGCTTCTCGGCCTTGCTGTCGTCCCAGACAACCTTGACGGCTTCGCGAGCCTTCTTGGCAGTCCAGTAGTCCTTGGCCAATACGGCCACGCCTTCGCGCACCGAGGTCTTGAACTTCACCACATCGCTGACGCCAGGCATTGCCTTGGCGGCATCGGCATCGAATGACTTAAGGGTGCTGCCAAAACGCGGCGGCCCGATGACCACAGCGACCAGCATGTCCGGCAGCTTGACGTCTTGTGTGTAGGTGACGCCGGCAGTGGACTTGGCCTTGGAATCCACGCGCGAGAGGTCGGCCTTGCCGATCAGCGTGAACTTGGCCGGATCCTTGAGCGTGACGTTGGCGGGCACTTCGAGCTTGGCGGCATCGGCCACCAGTTCGCCAAAGCCTGCTTTGTTGCTGCCGCTGCTGACCACGCCGTTGCTGACGCTGATGCTGTCTGCAGCAACCTTCCACTTGGCTGCAGCAGCTGCGACCAGCATGGCGCGAGCGGTGGCACCGACCTTGCGCATTTCTTCGTAGCTGCTGGCAATGGAGTTGCTGCCGCCGGTGCCCTGCATGCCAAAGCCCGGGTTGGCATAGCGGGTGGGGTCTGCCGGAGCAGCCTCGACCACAACCTTGCTCCAGTCGGCATCAAGCTCTTCGGCAATGATGGTGGCGATACCGGTGAAAACGCCTTGGCCGATCTCTGCGTTGCGGCAGATGACGGTGACGATGCCGTCATCGCCCAGGCGCAGGAAGTTGCCCGAGACAAACTGTGCGCCGGTGGGCTTGAAGTTGTTGCCCGCGCAGGCGGTGAGCAGCGGGCCGGTCATGACGGCCAAGCTGAGGCCGGCGCTGGTCTTGAGCAGCGTGCGGCGGGTGGCGTCGGGCAGTGCGTCAGTTTTGACGATGCTGATCTGCGTAGTGTCGTTCATGTGCTGTTCCTTCAGGCCAGGGCCGCAGAGGCGCGCTTGATGGCGGCGCGGATGCGAACGTAGGTGGCGCAGCGGCAGATGTTGCCGGTCATGGCCGCATCGATGTCTGCATCGGTGGGCTTGCTGTTTTGAGACAGCAGGGCAGTGGCGCTCATGATCTGGCCGGACTGGCAGTAGCCGCACTGGGCGACGTTCTCTGCAATCCAGGCGTCTTGCACGGCCTTGCCGACCTTCTCTGCACCGATGTTTTCGATGGTGGTGATCTTCTTGCCGGCGACAGCCGACAGCGGCAGCACGCAGCTGCGCGTGGCTACGCCATCGACGTGCACGGTGCAGGCGCCGCACTGCGCCATACCGCAACCGAATTTGGTGCCCGTGAGGTTCAGGCTGTCGCGAAGCACCCACAGCAAGGGGGTGTCATCGGTGGCATCGGTCTCAAGCTTCTTGCCGTTGACGTCTAGCGTGGTCATGGGATCCTCGAAAGCTGTGTGGGTCTAGGCGGGCAGTATGGCCGGCCGCGGCGCATATTATGGGACTTGCGCTGTGGCAACGGTAGACTTCTGACGCATGCAAAACTCGCTCCGAAACGACCCGGATGACCTGCTCGGTGTCGCCCTGCAATGGCAGGCGGCTGGCAGCGCTGTCGCGTTGGCCACCGTGGTCGAAACCTGGGGCTCTGCGCCGCGTCCGGCCGGTAGCCAACTGGTCTGCAATGCGGCGGGTGAGTTTGTCGGCTCGGTGTCGGGTGGCTGCGTAGAGGTGGCGGTCATCGAGGCCGCCGCGCAGGTGATGACCAGCGGCCAAACGCAGCTGCTGTCGTTTGGTGTCAGCGACGAGCAGGCCTGGTCCGTGGGCTTGGCCTGTGGCGGACGCATCCGGGTGTTTGTTGAGCCGGTGGCAGAGCCGTCGCGTTGCGAAGGCTTGCAGGCGCTGCGCGCGGCACGGGCTGATGGGCGTGCCGTGGTGCGCGTAACGCCTTTAGATGGCGCGCTGCCGCAGGTGCTGGATCCGCAGTCCTTGCCGATCCACCTGTCTGCAGAGTTGAGCGCTGCCGTCAACACAGTGCTGGTCACAGATCGTGCCCAAGTGATTACCGAGCATGGCATCGAGAGTTTGGTAGCACCGTGCAATCCGCCGCTGCGCCTGGTGATCGTGGGTGCTGTGCACATCAGCGAATCGCTGTGCCGCCTGGCACTAGAGCTAGGCTATCGCGTCACGGTCATCGATCCGCGCGCCGGCTTTGCCCGTGAGAGTTTGTTCAGTGGCGTGCAGCTGATTAACCAGTGGCCGCAAGAAGCTTTTGCCGGGTTGCAAGTTGATGCACGCACGGCGGTGGTGCTCCTGACTCACGATCCAAAGATCGATGATCCTGCCTTGGAGTGCGTGTTGAGCTCGCCGGTGTTTTACATCGGCGCGCTTGGGTCGACGCGCACGCATGCGCGGCGCTTGCAGCGCCTGGCAGAGCGCGGTTGGACGGATGCGCAGCTGGCACGCATCAACGGGCCTGCGGGGCTTGCCATTGGTGCGCGCACACCGGCAGAGATTGCCTTGTCGGTGTTGGCACAGGCTACGCAGTGCCTGCGACAGGCGCGTTCATGAAGTTTGGTGCGGTACCGGTCGCTGCTGCTGCCGGCTGCTTGCTGGCACATGGCCTGAAGCAGGGCGCGGTGGTGTTTCGCAAAGGACGCTTGTTGTCTGCAGCTGATGTGTTCGCGTTACAGGCAGAGGGTGTAGATGAAGTGATCGTCGCGCAGCTGGATGGCGACGATGTACCCGAAGATGTTGCAGCGCAGGCGCTGGCTGATGCGCTGTGCGGCGCCGGTGCGCACAGCACGAAGGCCAACACCGGTCGTGCCAATCTGCTGGCTGATGCGCACGGTCTTGCGGTGGTGGATGCTGGGCGCATTCATGCAATCAATGCCGTGCATGAGTCGTTGACCGTGGCGACAGTGCCGCCCTTCGAGCCGATCGCCTCAGGGCAGATGTTGGCCACCATCAAGATTATTCCTTATGCCGTGCCGCGCGCCGCGTTGCAGCAGGCATTGGCGCTGGCACAGGGCGCTACGTCTGCGCTGGGTGTCGCGGCGTTTGTGCCGCGACGTGTTGCCCTGGCCATGACCCGTTTGGCCGATACGCGCGCAGCAGTCTTGGCCAAGATGCGCGAGGCAGTGGCCAAGCGCCTGCAGCCGCTGAGTTCGCCGCTGCAATGTGAAGCAGTGGTGCAACACGACGTGCAGGCACTGGCCAGCGTGCTGCGTGCATGGGCCGATGCCGACGCAGCCGATGTGCTGTTGATCAGCGGTATTGCTGCAACGGTCGATCGCGCCGATGTGGTGCCTGCAGCCATTGAAGCTGCCGGCGGTACGGTGTTGCACGCTGGCATGCCGGTGGATCCGGGCAATTTGTTGGTGTTGGGCACGTTGCACGGTAAGCCCGTGGTCGGGCTGCCCACGTGCGCGCGCTCACCCAAGCTCAATGGATTTGATTTTGTGGTGCGCCGATTGGTTGCAGGGCTGCCGGTGGATGCAGCTCAGATCATGCAAATGGGTGTAGGTGGTTTGTTGACTGAGATTCCAACGCGACCCATGCCGCGCGGCTGAGCGGGTTGTCGGCGACCCGGTCAGAAACGGTTGCTACTCGAGTGGTTGCAACTGCGGATGTTGACGCTGCCCGATGATGCGGATGACCTCTATTTTGTCAGGCCGCTCGATGTACCAAATGCTCAGCGGGAACCCAACAACGCGCTTGCTGCGCAGGCCTTCGACTTGCAGCAACTGGCCTAAGCGCGCTGATCCGCTAGAGGGGTGTTTGGCCAGCATGGCAAGCGTGTTTTGCACCGCAGCTAAAAAGTCTTCTGCGACCGGGCTGCCGGCTTTGCGACGGTAGTAGAGCAGCTCGGCCCGACGATCAGCCCGTGCTTTGGGTCTGAGCCAACACTGCTTCACCCACGCTTACCGCGTGCCAGTTGGCGAAGCTCTTGGAGTTCCTGCGCTGTGTCTGGTTTTGCGTCCCCGCTTGCAAGCCCTTCCTGCAGCAGTGCGCGCAGCGCATCTACTGATTGCTGTTGCTGATCCTTGCGGATGAGTTCGCGTACGTATTCGCTGGTATTGCCGTAATTGCCTGACTCCACGCGCTCTGCCACGTAGTGGCGCAGTCCCTCTGGTAGGGCGATGTTCATTGTCAGCGTGCGGCTCATGCAGGAATGCTCTTCCAGCTTGGCAATAGTTGTCAACCACGGTTTGTCGGTGTTTTAAGCCACAAGCCCCGGATATTCACCGCTGCGCAATGCCTCTTCGGCGGAAGGTGTGTTGCACAGGTCCAGGCGGGCGATGCGACCGTCCTGCACTTGCGCTAACACCACACCCAGCAATGATTCGGGTCCACCCTGAGCCAGCACAACGCAAGGGCCTTCATGCGGTGCGGGTAACTGCCCCATCTCTGCATACACGGGCCGACCGCTTTTTTTGACGGCGATGAGTTTGGGCCGGATGTAGTCGATGTAGGCCTGTTTGGACTGCAAGGTGTGGAACACCCACTGCGTTGCCCACACAAAGTCATCGGCAAGCAGAGGCTCTATTGCGCTGCTGTCGAGCGTGTTCATCATCTGGGCATAGGCGCGCAGCGCGCCGTCTACGGTCAGGGTCATGGGCATATCCATGGGTATGAGGCGGCAAAAACGCGCGCCGAGTGGCGCAGCCAAGGCTGCACCCTGCAAGGCAGACTACCCAGAACCTGGGCGGGGCGGGCGTTGTGAAATGGGCTACGGCCGCTAAAGGGCCTGAAATGGCGCTCCCTACCGGATTCGAACCGGTGTACTAGCCTTGAGAGGGCTATGTCCTGGGCCTCTAGACGAAGGGAGCGTCGATCCAGGCAGCGGACGGCCCAGAGCGCGGTATTATAGGCGGCTTAATGCAATGCTCAAGACTTCTTTACGCCCGGAACACGCACTCTTGAACGAAGACACCGATCACACCTCAGCGCAAGCCAACCCGGCCGCGCCCCGCATCATTGGTCGCGCAGAGCATCCTGTCTCGCGCAGGCTGATCGCGCCCAACGCTCTCAAAGTGCTCTACAAGCTGCGCGAAGGCGGTCATCAGGCGTTTCTGGTGGGTGGCTGTGTGCGCGACATCATGTTGGGCATCGAGCCCAAAGATTTTGATGTGGCCACCAGCGCGCGACCCGAAGAGGTCAAAAGGCTGTTTCGCAACTGCCGCATCATTGGCCGGCGCTTTCGTCTGGCGCATGTGTTCTTTGGTCGCGAGATCATCGAAGTGGCCACATTCCGCGCAGCCAGCGCGCCTTCGCAGGGCGAAGAGCCGGATCTGGATCCGGATATCGTGCCGGAAATCGGTGCAGTGGCTGACGATGGCGATGATGAGATCGATGCACTGCCGCCGGAAGGCGATGACGATGCGCAGGACCGTCAGCTAGATGTGCAAGGGCGCATCCTGCGGGATAACACCTACGGCACCATCGACGACGATGTGTGGCGCCGCGATTTCACTTGCAACGCGCTCTACTACAACATCGATGACTTCTCGGTGTGGGATTACACGGGTGGCTTCGAAGATGTTGCAGCACGCCGTCTGTCGTTGATTGGTGATCCTGAAACACGCTATCGCGAAGACCCGGTGCGCATGCTGCGAGCCGCACGGTTCGAGGCCAAGTTGGGCTTCTCACTGGCGCCTGCTACCGAAGAGCCCATCGAGCGCTTGCGCGAGTTACTCGCCCAGGTGCCGGCAGCGCGTCTGTTTGATGAATCACTCAAGCTCTTTCTGACCGGCCATGGCGTCAAGTCGCTGCAAGTGCTGCGTCGCAGGGGTTTGCTCGGTGTGTTGTATCCCACCGTGGGCGCCTATCTGGATAAGCATCCGGGCAGCTTGGTAGAGAAGCTGCTGATTGCAGGCCTGGAAAACACTGATGCGCGGGTACTGGCTGGCAAGCCGGTGACACCGACTTTCTTGTTTACGCTGCTGCTATATGGGCCGATTGCTCAGCATATCGAAGCGCTGCCTAGCGATCGTTGGCACGAGACCGGGGCTATTCTCGATGCCTGCGACCGTGCTGTGTATGAAGCGCAGCAACGCGTCACCATCCCCAAGCGTTTCTCGCTGGGTATTCGCGACATGTTTGCCATGCAGCCTCGGCTGGAGCAGCCGCGCGGCAGGCGTGCCTTGCGCACCCTCGAGCAGCCCAAGTTCCGTGCTGCGTTTGACTTGTTGGTGTTGCGTGCCATCGCCGGCATGGCGCCGCGTGAAACCGCGCAGTGGTGGACTCGCATTCAAGAGGTCACTCCCGAGCAGCGTGCCGGGATGATCGAGCAACTCGAGCGTGCCACGGCCAAGCTCGGCAATGGCAATGGCAATGGCCATGGTGGTGGCAGTGCCAGTGCCGACGGCGACACAGAGTCAGGTGCCACCGGCGCAGGTCCGCCGCGCCGCCGTCGTCGCCGTCGCAGGCCTGCTGGCCCGGCATGACGCCGTGGCTTGCGGCTTACGTCGGTATCGGCAGTAACTTGTCGGATCCGGCGGCCCAGGTCGAACGCACCTTTGCAGATCTGGCAGCAATGCCGGGTGTGCAGTTGGTGGCGCGTTCGGCCTTGTACCGCACCGCGCCGTTTGGCCCGGTCGCACAAGACGATTTTGTTAATGCCGTCGCCGGTGTGCTCACCACGCTGGCGCCGCAGCAGCTGCTTGACGCCTTGCGCCACCTTGAGGTGGCACGCGGTCGGGTGCGCAGCGTACGCTGGGGCCCACGCATCCTTGATCTGGACCTGCTGGTGCAAGGCACGCTGACAGTGGATACACCCGATCTCACCTTGCCGCATCCAGGCATTCCCGAGCGCAATTTTGTGCTCTATCCGCTGCGTGACATTGCACCCGAGCTGCACATACCGGGCATGGGGCAGGTGGCTGCCCTGGCGGCCAAGGTCGATCCAGCGGGGATCACGCGGCTGTGACTGTGTCCGTGCCACACCGTTATATCGTGGTCGAAGGCCCGATCGGTGTGGGCAAGACCAGCTTGGCGCGACGCTTGGCTGCAAGCCTGGGTGCCGAGACTGTGTTCGAGCAAGCCGACGAAAATCCGTTCCTCGAGCGGTTTTATCGCAACCCCAAAGCCGGGGCATTGCCTGCCCAGCTGTATTTTCTGTTTCAGCGAGCTCAGCAGTTGGCGGCGCTGCGTCAGGACGACCTGTTTGCGCCGCTGCGCGTGGCAGATTACTTGTTAGCTAAAGACCGGCTGTTTGCCCAGCTGACCTTGGATGCCGATGAGTTCGGGCTGTATGAGCAGATTCATGCCAAGTTGGCTATCGATGCGCCGCGGCCCGATCTGGTGGTCTATCTGCAGGCACCGGTCACGGTGCTGATGGAGCGTATTGCCCGTCGTGGTATCGGCTACGAAGGGCGCATCAGTGCGGACTATCTGGAGCGCCTCAATGGCGCCTATGCGCAGTTCTTCCTAGATTACGATGCGGGCCCTTTGCTGATCGTCAACGCGGCGTCCATTGATCCGCTCAATAACGACGCCGATTATCAAGAATTGCTGGGCGCCATCTCGCGGATGCGCAGCGGGCGGCTCTACTACAACCCCCTGGGCAACGCTGGCCTGTGACCGCTGCGGCCCTGACGGGTCCGATTGGTTGATTGTGTCAGGCGTCTGATTCAAAGTGCGCTCATGTATACCCACCTTCAGTTGCGCGATTCGGCACGTCCGCCGGTCACGTTGTCCTCCTTGCACAAAATGCGCGAAGACGGTGAGCCCATTGCTTGCCTGACGTGCTACGACGCCAGCTTTGCCACGTTGGTGGATGAAGCCGATGCCGACGTGGTGTTGGTGGGTGATTCGCTGGGCATGGTCATCCAAGGCCATGACACCACGGTGCCGGTGACGGTCGACGATATGGTCTACCACTGCAAGGCCGTCTCGCGTGGTCTGCGCCGTCCGTTTCTGGTGGCCGATCTGCCGTTCATGAGCTACCCCTCGCGCGAGCAAGCGCTGACCAACTCGGTGCGCTTGATGCAAGAGGGTGGTGCCCGCATGGTCAAACTCGAAAGCGGCGCCGAACAGGTGCGCGTGGTCGAGTTCCTGGCAAGTCACGACATCGCGGTCTGCGCTCACCTGGGTTTGCGTCCGCAGTCGGTACACAAAACCGGCGGGTTTCGTGTGCAAGGTCGCGAGCAGGATGCTGCAGCACGCATGTTGCAGGACGCGCTGGATCTGCAATCTGCCGGGGCAGACTTGGTATTGCTCGAATGCATCCCTGCGGAGTTGGGCGCCTCCATCACCAAGGCGCTGGATGTCCCTGTGATTGGCATCGGTGCCGGTGGTAACACCGACGGTCAGATTCTGGTGCTGTACGACATCCTCGATATTACGACTGGTCGCAAGCCGCGTTTTGTGCAGGACTTCATGGCGGGTAATGGCACACCGTTGGCAGCGATCAAGGCCTATGTGCAAGCGGTTAAATCACGCGCTTATCCTGCACCCGAGCACTGCTTCTAAATGCTCACGGTTGCTCGTATCGCAGAACTGCGCGCTGTATTGCAGAGCTGGCGGCGCGAAGGCGCACGCATTGCCTTTGTACCGACCATGGGCAACCTGCATGCCGGCCACATGAGTTTGCTGGCGGCGGCACGGTTTCGCGCCGAGCGCGTGGTGGCCAGCGTGTTTGTGAATCCGCTGCAGTTTGGTCCCAACGAAGACTTTGACCGCTATCCGCGTACACCGGTCGAGGATGCGCAGTTGCTGCAGGAAGCGCGTTGCGATCTGCTGTTTTTGCCTACGGTCGATGAGATGTATCCCGAGGGTCGCGATCAGGCGACGCGAGTGCTGGTGCGCGAACTGTCCGAGACCTTGTGCGGCGCTGTTCGCCCGGGTCATTTTGAGGGTGTGGCCACTGTGGTGGCCAAGCTCTTTGGCATCGTGCAGCCGGATGTGGCCGTGTTTGGTGAAAAAGACTTTCAGCAGTTCACCATCATCCAGCGCATGACGCAGGACTTGTCTATCCCAGTAGAGGTGGTCGGCGCCGCAACGGTGCGTGCAACCGATGGATTGGCGCTTAGTTCACGCAATCGGTACCTCAGCTCCGAGGAGCGTGCAGTGGCGCCAGTGGTGCATGCAGCGCTGGCCGAGGCAGTGCGGCGTATCGATACCGGCGATGACAACTGGAGCGCTATCGAGGACGCAGGACATGCCACGTTGACTGAAGCGGGGCTGCGACCGGATTACTTTGCTGTGCGCGATGCGCACACACTGGCCACACCGTCAGCACAGTCGCGCGACCTTGTGGTGTTGGCTGCGGCACGTATGGGTCGTACGCGACTGATAGACAATCTGCGCGTTACACGCCGCTAGCAGCGGGCAGTATTTAGGTCGTCTCGCCTTGCAAGCGCTGCAGGGCCCATAACACATGTTCACGAACCAACTCTGAGGCATCTTGCTGACGCGCGCGCAGCGCCGTCAGTGTCTGTTCGCTGGCAGGTCCATTGCCCAATGCGACGGCCACATTGCGCAGAAAGCGTTCATGGCCGATGCGGCGGATGGCCGAGCCTTCCATGCGCTGTTCAAACTGCGACTGCGTCCAGCCCAGCAGCTCATGCAATAGCGGCGCATCTAAACCATGGCGCGTCTTGAAATCAGGATGGCTGGCCGCGCGCGCAAACTTGTTCCAGGGGCACACCAGTTGGCAGTCGTCGCAGCCGTAGATGCGATTGCCGATCGCAGTGCGAAACTCCACTGGAATGGCTCCGTGCAGTTCGATGGTCAGATACGAGATGCAACGGCGCGCGTCGAGCTTCTGCGGCGCAATGATGGCGCCGGTAGGGCAGGCGGGAATGCAGGCGCTGCAAGTGCCGCAGTGCGCGCTGGCGGGCTCATCAATGGGTAGCGGCAAGTCGGTGAGCACTTCGCCCAAGAAAAAATACGAGCCGGCATCGCGTGCGATGAGGTTGGTGTGCTTGCCTATCCAGCCTAGCCCCGCATTGCGCGCCAAAGCCTTTTCGAGCACCGGGCCTGAATCGACGAACACGCGGTGCTGGTGCGGGCCGGCAAGTTTGCCCAGTGCGTCGGCAAAGCGCGCCAGCGCGGGTCTCATGATGCGGTGGTAATCGCGGCCCATCGCATAACGCGAGATATAGCCCAACTCCGGTGCACCCAAGACGCTCCAAGGTTCGCGCGCATCAGCCGGCCAATAATCCAGCCGCAGCGAGACTACGCGCAGTGTGCCGGGCTGCAGTTGGTCCGGGCGTGAGCGCAGCGTGCCGTGGCGCTGCATGTAGTGCATCTGCCCATGATGGCCGTCGGCCAGCCAATCGAGTAGGTGTTGCTCGTCCTCGGGCAGTGCCACTCCACTGACCCCGACAGCAGAAAAGCCGTGCTCGCGTGCCAAGGTGGCCAGTTGATCTGGCGAGGGTGGGTTCATGGTGCGCCAGTATACTGACCCCATGACTCAGCCCGACTACCCGCAGTTGCAGCGTCTGGAACCTGCAGATATTGCCCGCGCGCTGCCGCCACGGCGGCGCGACGCACACAAGGGCAGCTATGGCAGCGTGCTGGTGCTCGGCGGCGGGCAAGGCATGCCTGGTGCGGTGCGGCTGGCTGGTGAGAGTGCGCTGCGAGTTGGGGCTGGCCGCGTCACGGTGGCAAGCCTGCCGCAGCATTTGACTGCAGTGGTGGGCGCACGACCCGAGCTCATGTTCATCAATGCGGACGATCCCAAAGCGTTAGCTGTAGCGCTGGCACAGTCTGATGTGGTGGCCATCGGTCCCGGCTTGGGTACCGGCGAATGGGCGCAGTCGCTGTTGCAGGTGGTACTGACGCAGAGCCAACCAGCGCAACAGTGGGTACTCGATGCTGATGCGCTGAACCTGCTGGCTGCATTGCCCGCGCCGCTGGCGCGGGACAATTGGATACTCACGCCGCATCCGGGCGAGGCCGCGCGTTTGCTCGGCACCACCACTGCAGCGGTGCAGGCGGATCGTCTGGCGGCCGTTGGTGTCCTACAGCAGCGTTGGGGCGGCGTGGTGGTGCTCAAGGGTGCTGGCACCTTGATCGGTGCAGCAGGGCAGGTCACTTCTCTATGTGATCGAGGTAATCCGGGCATGGCCATACCCGGCATGGGTGATGTGCTGACCGGTGCGGTGGCCGGCATTCTGGCCCAGTGCAGGCAGCCACTACTGGCAGCCAAAGCAGCGGTGTTGGCACATGCGATGGCCGGTGATCTGTGCGCCGCGGAGGGTGAGCGTGGCTTGTTGGCCGGCGACATTGCGCGGGCCCTGCACACGGTGGTCAATCCATGACACAGCCATTGCTCACCTTGCCCGATGAAGCGGCCACTTGTGCGCTGGGGGTGCGAGCCGCCGCCGCGCTTCCCGCTGAAGAGCAGCCTTTCGTGGTTGAACTGCGTGGCGAACTCGGTGCAGGCAAGACCACCTTCGCGCGCGCCCTGCTGCACGCACTGGGTGTTACGGGCCGGGTGCGCAGTCCCAGCTATGCGCTGCTGGAGTGCTATACGGCCGGTGCTTGGCAGGCGCTGCATCTGGACCTGTATCGACTCAGTTCAGCCGACGAGCTTGAGATGCTCGGGCTGCGTGATTATCACCAGGGTCGCACCCTGTGGCTGGTCGAATGGCCCGAGAAGGGGCGCGGGTACTTGCCCGCCGCTGATGCTGTGCTGCACTTCGAGGTGGGCGCCCAAGGCCACCGCGTGGGCTTGGCTGCCGGTTCGCCCGCTGGTTCGCAGTGGATTGGTAACTTAATGCCAGATCTGGAATGAAAGAATTGCGCTATGTGACTGGTTCGATTGATAAAGAGTCTCGCGGGAAGTAGGCTTTAAGGCATGTTTGTGCGTTTTTTCACACTTTTGCTACTGCTGGCTGCGCCTGCGGCTGCCGCTGCGCCGGCTAGCGTGCAGGGCATTGAATTGCGCACGGCTGCCACAGGCGCCCAACTGAGTCTGACGATCAGTGGCTATACGCGGCACACGGTTTTCCTGCTCGACAAGCCCGAACGGGTGGTCATCGATCTACCCAATACGCGTCTGGTGCCGGGTGTGCGGTTGCCGCCTGCAGGCGGTGATGTTCAGCAGGTGCGCAGCGGTCAGCAGCCCGGCGAAACGTTGCGACTTGTGTTGCAACTGACGCAGCGCTTGTCTCTGCAAGAGCACTTGAGTGTGTTGCCCGACGGCAAGTCACGCTTGGTGGTGTCGCTGGACTCGCGGGTTTTCGCGGCACCTGAACAAAGCACTGCGCAGGCGGGCACACCTGTCACCGCCCCAGTAGCCGCTCCTGTACCAGCGCCAGTAGCAGCCCAGGTGGGCAAGCCGGTTGCGGCGTCCCCGAAAAGTCGCGATATCGTCGTTGCCATCGATGCAGGTCATGGCGGCCAGGACCCTGGAGCGATAGGCAAGGGCGGGTTGCAGGAAAAAGATGTCACGCTAGCGATCGCCAAAGCGCTGGCCGAGCGCGTCAATCAAACCCCCGGCATGCGCGCGGTGTTGACGCGCGCCGGCGATCGTTTTGTGGTGCTGCGCGACCGTATTGATTTGGCGCGGGCGGCCCGCGCTGATCTGTTTGTCTCAATTCATGCGGACTCCATTGGCAACTCGGATGTGGCAGGTAGTTCTGTCTATGTGTTGTCGGAGCGCGGGGCGAGTAGTGAGGCTGCGCGCTGGTTGGCGGAGCGCGAGAACGCCGCAGATCTCAAGGGTGGTGTGAATCTGGGTGGCAAGAACCAGCCACTGGCCAAGGTGCTGATGGATCTGTCGCAGACCGCCAGCATCGGCTCGAGCATGGAAGCGGCGGAGAGTGTGTTGACTTGGCTCGACCGCGTGGGCGAGGTGCGCAAATCGCGCGTGCAGCAGGCTGGCTTTTTGGTGCTCAAATCGCCGGACATTCCTTCGATGCTGATCGAGACTGCCTATATCTCCAATCCGGAAGAAGAGAAGCAGCTGCGAACCGCTGCCCATCAGCAAGAGATCGCCGGCGCGATCCTCGGTGGTCTGACCGAGTACTTCGTGGCCCATCCGCCTGACGGTTCGAACTTGGCAGCGAACAAGGGCGCGGCTGTGCAGGGTCGCTTGCCGTAAACTGTGCGGATCATGCCGATCCGCATATTGCCCTCGCAGCTTGTTGACCAGATCGCCGCCGGCGAGGTCATCGAACGTCCCGCCTCCGTGGTCAAAGAACTTGCAGAGAACGCGCTGGATGCCGGTGCGACTCAACTCGACATCGATATCGAGCAAGGTGGCCTGGGCCTGATCCGTGTGCGCGATAACGGCAGCGGCATGAGTGTCGACGAGCTGCCGCTGGCTATCACGCGCCATGCCACCAGCAAGATCTCCACCTTAGATGACTTGATGCAGGTGACCAGCCTGGGCTTTCGCGGAGAGGCTCTGCCGTCGATCGGTTCGGTCTCGCGGCTGCGCATTGTGTCCCGTCGTGCCCAAGACAGTCAGGCGCATGAGCTGTTGGTTGATGCGGGCGATGTACAAATGCCGCGGCCAGCAGCACATCCGGGTGGCACGCTCATCGAGGTGCGCGAGCTGTTCCACAGCGTGCCGGCGCGTCGCAAGTTCATGCGCGCTGAGGCCACGGAGGCCGGACATGTGCTGCGGCTGGTAGAACGGCTGGCGCTGGCGCGCATGGATGTGGGCTTTACTCTGACGCACAACGGCCGCCAGATGTTGCGCTGTCTGCCGGCAGCTACCGATGAGCAGCGGTTGGCACGCGTGGCAGAGGTGATGGGCGATGAGTTTGCCGGCGCATGTATGCCGGTAGTAGTGGAGGGCGGGCCGTTGAGCCTGCGGGGTTGGATCAGCCTGCCGACGTTCTCGCGCTCGCAGGGGGATCTGACTCACTGGTTCGTCAATGGCCGCGCAGTGCGTGATCGCCTGCTCATCAATGCAGCGCGCGTGGCCTATCGCGATGTGTTGTTCAACGGCCGGCATCCCGCGTATGTGCTGTCGCTGGGAATCGATCCTGCCGAGGTGGATGTGAACGCGCATCCGCAAAAGCAGGAAGTGCGTTTTCGCGAATCACGTGCGGTGCACGATTTCATTCAGCGGGCGTTGGAGCGTCGGCTGGCCGATACGCGACCTGGGCTGCAGAGCAGTGCCGGGGATACACGCGGCACGGTGTTCGCAGCGCAGCCCTCCAGCACATTCGCACGTAGTTACAGCAGTGGCAGTGTTGGAAGCCCGCGTGGTTACGCGCCCGCACCGCTGCGGCCGCAGGGATTTTCGTTTGAGCGCAGCAGTCCTTGGCAGGTCGGCGAGGCGGTAGCGGGTGCGCCTGCAGTGGATGCTGTTCAACCGGACGACCGACCGTTGGGTCAGGCCTTGGCGCAATTGCACGGCATCTACATCCTGGCGCAGGACGCTGAGGGTCTGGTGCTGGTGGATGCCCATGCCGGTCATGAACGCGTGTTGTACGAGAAGTTCAAGGCTGCACAAGCAGAGAAGCCGGCCGACTCGCAGGCCCTGCTCGAGCCGTTGGTGCTGGCGCTACGCGAACATGAAATAGACGCACTGTTGCAATCCGGTGCTGACTGGGAGCGGGCAGGATTTGAACTGGAGCGCTTGGCCCCGGGCAGTCTGGCTGTGCGTCGCATACCGGCGACGTTGGGTCATTCCGACATTGGCGCCTTGCTGCGCGAAGTGGTGACCGGCGTACTCGATGATCAAGGCGTGCATCACATCGAGGGCGCAGAGCATCAATTGCTGGCCACATTGGCCTGCCGCGCAGCCATTCATGCGCATCGTCGCCTGACCTTACCGGAGATGGACGCACTGCTGCGTCAGATGGAGCAGACCGAGCGCTCGGCCCAGTGCAATCACGGCCGACCCACCTATGCGCGCGTCTCGCTGCCCGAGTTGGACCGGTTGTTCCTGCGGGGACGCTGATGAGCCCACCTGTGCGCCTGCGGGCGCTGGTTGTGTTGGGGCCAACTGGCAGTGGCAAAAGCGCCTTGGCCATGGAGGCGGCGCAGTACTTGCCGGTACCGGTGGAACTGGTCAGCGTCGATTCGGCGCAGGTCTATCGTGGTATGGACATCGGCACCGCCAAGCCCAGCGCGGCCGAGCGGGCGGCGCTGCGCCATCACCTGCTGGATCTGCGCGATCCGGAACAGGCTTATTCGGCCGGTGAATTTCGTCGCGATTGTCTGGCGGCCATTTCCCAGATTTGTGCGCGCGGAGCTTTGCCGCTGCTCGTTGGCGGCACAATGCTGTATTTTCGCGCCCTGTTCCACGGAATTGCCAGCTTGCCGCAGGCTGATGCCGACTTGCGGGCGCGCTTGGATGCACGCGCCGCGCTGGAGGGCTGGCCGGCCCTACACGCCGAATTGGCCGCTGTGGATCCGCAGTCTGCCGCCCGTATCCACGCCAACGATGCGCAGCGCATTCAGCGTGCGCTGGAGGTGCACTCGCTGGCGGGACGGCCGCTGAGTCAGTTGTGGCTCGAAGGTGCTCAGGATCAGCCCGACATCGATTGGGCGGTGGCTGCACTGGAACCTGCAGATCGGGCGCAATTGCACGCACAGTTGGCGCGCCGCTTTGACGCGATGCTGACAGCGGGGTTTGTCGACGAGGTGCAGGGTTTACTGCGCCGGCCGCAGCTTAGTCCTGATAGTGCGTCAATGCGTGCCGTGGGTTATCGACAGGTCATGGAACATTGCCTTGGTCAACAGTCGTTGCTGCAGGCGCGTGAGCAGGCAGTAGCTGCCACACGTCAGCTGGCCAAGCGGCAGTTAACTTGGCTGCGCTCGGGCAGTGTGACTGCTGCCGGCAATACGCCCTTGAAATTCGATCCGCAGGACCCAAAAACCAGTGAACGATTTCGCGATGCAACACTCCAATGGTTGGAAGGTGGCGCGTTTTCGGGTCCGTGAAACAAGGCACGGCGTGTTAAACTGCAGGCCTTGAACACGAAAGATGGCGCTACTTAAGTAGTTTCCGCAGCTCGACCCCATGGAAGGTTCGGCGCGCTGGGGCAGACTGGTAGCTGTTCATCACAACAAGGAGAATTCCATGGCCAAGGGCCAATCGTTGCAGGACCCGTTCCTGAACGCTCTAAGAAAAGAACGCATTCCGGTTTCCATTTATTTGGTTAATGGCATCAAGCTGCAGGGTCAAATCGACTCCTTCGACCAATTTGTTGTGCTGCTCAAAAACAGCGTCAGCCAAATGGTCTATAAGCACGCCATTTCCACCGTTGTGCCTTCGCGCAACGTGCGTATGACCGGTGAGGCCGAGGACGGAACGGCGGAGGTCGTGGTTGACTGATGTTTGACCGGCCCCGTACCGGCGAGCGGGCCGTGTTGGTCAGGTTGGCGCTGGGTGCACCCGCCGACCCTGAGGATCTGCAAGAGTTCACGCAGCTGGCACTGTCTGCGGGAGCCATACCGGTGGCCACCTTGGGTGGCAGTCGCGATCGCCCCGATCCGCGCTATTTCGTGGGCAGTGGCAAGGCCGAAGAAATCCGCCTCGAGGCCCTGGCCCTTGAGGCCGACCTCATTCTCGTCGATCACCCCTTGTCGCCCAGCCAAGAGCGCAATCTCGAAAAGCTCATCGGCAAGCGCGTGCTCGACCGCAACGGCCTCATCCTCGATATTTTCGCGCAGCGAGCCGCCAGTCACGAAGGCAAGCTCGAAGTGGAGCTGGCCCAACTCAAGCACATTGCCAGCCGGCTGGTGCGGGGCTGGACCCATCTGGAGCGTCAGCGCGGTGGCGGTATCGGCAATCGCGGTCCCGGCGAAACCCAGCTCGAAACCGATCGCCGCCTACTGGGCCAGCGAGTACGGGTACTCACGGCACGCCTCAAAAAAATCCAGGTGCAGCGAGAGACTGGGCGCAGCGCGCGGGTAGCCATCCCCATCCCCTCGCTGGCGCTGGTCGGCTATACCAATGCGGGCAAGTCCACCTTGTTCCGTGCGCTCACCGGCGAGCAGGCCTATGTGGCCGACCAATTGTTTGCCACCCTCGATCCCACAGTACGACGCTTGGCGCTACGCGGCGGGACGCAGGTCGTGGTGGCAGACACCGTCGGGTTCATCCGCGAGTTGCCGCACGAACTGGTGGCCGCCTTCAAATCCACCCTGACCGAGGCCCGCGAGGCAACGTTGCTGCTGCATGTGGTCGATGCCAGTGACCCGCGTCGCGACGAACACATAGACGAAGTCAATCGCGTGCTCGAAGAGATCGGCGCGGGCGATCTGCCGCAGATCCGCGTCTACAACAAAATCGATCGGCTCGAACTGGAGCCGCGCACCGCTTTGGATGAGCAGGGCGCGCCGGAGGCCGTGTGGGTATCGGCCGCTATGGGTCTGGGGCTGGAAGGACTGCAGCAGGCCATCGCCGAGCGACTGTCCTGTGCGGTGAGCCGAGTGCGGGTGCTATTGCCGCTGACTGCAGGGGCTGCGCGGGCGCGGCTGTACGCGGCCAAGGTGGTGGTGGCCGAGAGTCCCTCAGAGGAGGGTTTTGACCTGACGGTCGATTTGCCGCCCGATGAGCGAGCGGCGCTCGAGCGCCAAGACGGCGTGCGCGTCGAGGCTGTCTGACAGCCTTCACAGTGTTCTTGCTACACTTGCCCCATGGCTTGGAACACACCAGATAACTCAGGCGGCACGCCGCCAGGCAATCGTCCCCCGGGCCGCAAACCTGGCGGTGAAGATCCCTTCAAACAAGTGCAACGCTGGCTCGAAGGTCTAGTAAGACCCGACGCCGGTAGTGGCAGCGGCAGCGGCAATGACAGCGGTCCTTCGGCAAGTGGGCCGAAGCTGCCGGGCATCGGTGGTTCACCGATAGCATTGGTCGGCGCTGCGGTGGCGGCCCTGTGGTTGGCCGCTGGGTTTTTCCAGGTAGATGCGTCTGAGCGCGCTGTCGTGCAGCGCTTTGGCAAGTTCACAGCAGTGCGCAATCCCGGTTTGGGTTGGGCTTTTCCTTGGCCCATCGAAACGGTCACCAAGGTCAACGTCAGCAAGGTCAACAGCGTCGAGTACCGCTCTCGCATGCTGACTGCTGACGTTAACTTGGTTGATATCCGTTCGGCCATTCAGTACCAGTACAGCGATCCGGTCAAAGTGCTGTTTCAGGTGCGCGATCCGGAGTCCACGCTGCGCGAAGTGAGCGAAAGCGCTATCCGCGAGATTGTCGGACAGGCGCAGCTTGATCAAGTGCTTGGTGTGTCCCGCCAGCGCATCACCGAAGACACACGCGATTTGGTGCAGCGCACGCTCGATACCTACAACAGCGGTATTCGTGTCACCAGCGTCAACCTCACCGACGTGCAGGTGCCCGAAGCCGTGCTGGCATCGCAGCGCGATGCCAACAAGGCTATCGAAGACCGTGACCGTTTCAGCAAGGAAGCGCAGGCCTACGCTAACGACATCCTGCCCAAGGCGCAGGGTGCGGCACAGCGTCTGATGCAAGATGCCGAAGCCTATAAGTCACAGGTGGTGTCGCAGGCTGAGGGCGATGTGGCGCGCTTCAACAGCGTCTATGCCGCTTATCAGTCAGCACCGGAAGTCACGCGCCAACGCATGTATATCGACGCTATCGAATCAATCATGCAGCGCTCGCAAAAAGTGGTGCTCGACACCAAGCCCGGTGCAGGCGGCAACATGATCTATCTGCCGCTGGACCGCATGTTCGATCGCAATGTGCTGCGCGCAGCACCAGCGGATCCAATCAGTGGTGGTGCCGCACAGCAGGGCAAGCCGGCGTCGGCTTCGCCGCTTGAATCGGTCACTATCGACGGCCGCAGCCGCGGGGAGCGCTGATGAACTCGCGTGTAATGCCGATAGTGATTGGCGTCCTGGTGCTGGCACTGCTGGCGCTGGGTTCGTTGTTTCAGGTGCGCGAAACACAGGTTGCGATGCGCACGCAGTTCGGTGAGATCCGTGGCATGCAATATGGCCCCGGCTTGCACCTCAAGTGGCCTCTGGTCGATCAGGTGGTCAAGTTTGAGCAGCGGGTGGTCACCCAGAACTATCAGGGCGAGACCTTCCTCACCGCCGAGAACAAGGGCCTCATCGTCGACTTCTACGTCAAGTGGCGCATCAAAGATGTGGGCCACTACTACCGAACGTCTGGTGGCATCGAAGACATCGCCGGTTCACGTTTGGGCGAAATCGTCAAAGACGGCATCAAGAGCGTAGTGGCCAAGCGAACGCTGCAAGAAATTGTGGTGGCAGAGCGTGCCGCGTTCACTGGCGATATGTTTGGTCGCGCCAGCGAATCGGTAAAAGAGCTCGGTATCGAACTGGTGGACGTGCGCGTTCAGCGTATCGATTTGCCAGATGAAGTCAGCGGCTCTGTTTACCAGCGTATGCAAGAGAGCTTCCGCGCACTGGGCAACCGGTTGCGCGCCGAAGGTTCTGCCGAGGCCGAGCGCATCCGTGCTGAATCCGATCGGCAGCGCACCGAGTTGCTGGCCCGCACGCAGCGCGATGCGCAGTTGCTGCGCGGCGAAGGCGATGTGCTTGCCGGGCGCATCTACTCGTCCGCCTACGGTAAGTCGCCCGAGTTCTATGGCTTCTATCGCAGCCTGCAGGCGTATCGCAATTCGCTAGGTCGTGAGGGCGACGTGATGGTCGTCCAGCCGGAAGGCGAGTTCTTCAAATACCTCAATTCTCCCGGTCGTCGCTAAAGCGACTGACTGCTTCATTGCAAGCTCCCAGGTAACTCTATGGGTCGATTCGTCGTGGTCATCGGTACGCAATGGGGCGACGAGGGCAAGGGTAAGGTTGTAGATCTGCTCACTGAAAGCGCTGCTGCTGTCGCGCGCTTTCAGGGTGGTCACAACGCTGGGCACACCTTGGTCATCGAAGGCCAAAAACACGTTCTGTCGCTGATCCCCTCCGGAATCATGCGCGCCAACACGCGTTGCCTCATTGGCAACGGAGTGGTGCTGTCGCTCGAAGCGCTGCTGCGCGAGTCGCAGACGCTCATCGACAAGGGCGTGCCGGTGTTCGAGCGGCTGCGTATCTCGCCCAGTTGCCCACTGATCCTGCCGTCGCACGTGGCACTGGATCGCGCGCGCGAACAAGCACGTGGCGTCAACGCCATCGGCACCACCGGTCGCGGCATCGGTCCGGCCTATGAAGACAAGGTGGCGCGCCGTGCACTGCGCGTTGCGGATCTGTTTCAGCGTGATCGCTTTGCTGCAAAGTTGGGCGAAGTGCTCGACTTCCACAACTTTGTGCTGCAGCACTACTTCAAGCAGCCTGCGGTTGACTTCCAGTCCACACTCGATGCGCTACTGGCGCAGGGTGAGCGCATCAAGCCGTTGGTGCTGGATGTCACACTGGAGCTGGCGGCACTGCGCAAGGCCGGCGCCAATGTGATGTTCGAGGGCGCGCAGGGCGCGATGCTCGATGTCGATCACGGTACCTATCCTTACGTCACCTCATCGAACACTACCGCTGGCGGTGCATCAACCGGCACCGGTCTGGGCCCGCGCGCGTTTGACTATGTGCTGGGTATCGTCAAGGCCTACACCACGCGTGTGGGTGCCGGCCCGTTCCCCACCGAACTGTTTGACTCGTCCGGTGAGCATTTGGCGCGTGTGGGTCATGAGTTCGGTTCGGTCACCGGGCGTGCGCGCCGCTGTGGCTGGTTTGATGCTGTGGCGTTGCGCCGTTCGATTATTCATTCGAGTGTGTCGGGTCTGTGCATCACCAAGCTCGATGTGCTCGATGGCCTTGAAACCCTGCGCATCTGCACCGGCTATCGCATGGGCGACCAGGTGCTCTCTGAGCCGCCGTTGTTTGCCGACGCGTTTGCTGAAGTCGAGCCGATCTACGAGGAATGCCCCGGTTGGAGTGACTCCACCATCGGCATTACCGATTACGCTAAGTTGCCGCCTGCGGCGCGCAGCTACCTTGAACGCTTGCAAGAGCTGGTCGGTGTGCCCATCGACATCGTCTCGACCGGGCCCGATCGCGAGCAGACCATCGTATTGCGTCATCCGTTCGAATAAGCCTCAGGAGCGCCTATGGCCAAGTACCCGGATACGGTTCAGTTCAATGGACTTAACCGACCGATCGGCATCGAGTGGAGCGCGCGCAACCTCGAGGTGCAAGGCAGCATTCCTGCAGAGCTAGACGGCGCGTTTTTCCGTGCAGTGCCGGATCCGGCTCATGCACCACGCGATCCTGCCGACATCGCGTTGTCTGGCGATGGCATGGTCAGTCGGTTTCGCATCAGCAACGGCGCTATTGATCACGATATTCGTTACGTACACACCGCGCGCTATGAAGCAGAGCGCAAGGCGCGTCATGCGCTGTTTGGTAAGTACCGCAATCCGTTTACCGATTTGCCGCAAGTGCAGGGCGTGGATCGCACCGTGGCCAACACCACACCGGTGTGGCATGCGGGCCGGTTGTTGATGACCAAGGAAGATGGCCGCGCTTACGAGGTCAATCCGCACACCCTTGAGACGGTCGGCAGCTATGACTTTGCCGGCATGCTGCGCAGCCAGACTATGACGGCGCACGTGCGCGTCGATCCGGTCACTGGTGAAATGTTCTCGTTTGGCTATGAGGCCGGTGGTACTTGCACCGATCAAGTGGCGTATTGGATTGCCGACAAAGACGGCAAGCTGGTGTCAGAGCAGTGGTTCGCGCAGCCTTATCTGTCGACCATTCACGATTTTGCCATTACCGAAGACTATGCGCTGTTTCCGCTGTTCCCCACGCTGACCGATCTTGATCGGCTCAAGGGTGGCGGTGACAAGTGGATCCACGAGCCCGATGGCGATAGCTGGTTGGGGGTTATGCCTCGTTATGGCAGCGTCGATCAACTGCGCTGGTTCAAGGGGCCCAAGGGCGTCTCTGCCTTCCACTTCGTTAATGCTTTCCAGCAGGGCCAGACGGTTCACGTCGATATCTGTCTGACCAGCACCAATGCCTTCCCATTCATGCATGGGCCAGACGATCCGTTTGATCCGCGCACCATGACGGGTGGGTTGACGCGTTGGAGCGTTGATCTGTCAGATCCTGCTGCCACGTTGCAATCGCAGGTGATTGGTCCGCCCGGTGATCTGCCGCGCTTGCGCGATGGCGATCAGGGCAGGGCGTACACCGATTTTTGGATGCCCTGTTATGACCCGCGCATTGGTCCGCCCGTCGTGGGTGGTCCGGTGGGCAGTTGCTTTAACTGCCTGCTGCATGTCGATGTTACATCCGGACAAGTCAAAGATGCGTTGGTGCTGGGGCCTGGCGTCGCGTTCAATGAGCCTGTGCATGTACCCTCGGCTACGCCTGGCCATGCCGGTTGGCTTCTGGCTGTCATCGATTATGAGCTGGACTCAGAGCACCACCGTTCAGAGCTCGTGGTGCTGCAGGCTGATCGCATTTCGGCGCCGCCGGTGGCGGTAATCAAGATGCCGCTGGCGCTGCGACCGCAGGTGCATGGCTGGTGGGTGTCTGGTGCACAGCTGGCCGCTGCCAAGGTCGGCGCGCCTTAAAGCGCGCTCGGCCCGGGTGCATAACCGTTAATCAGAGCATTTTTTGCTCTGAAACGTGACATAGCTATCTCCGTGAATTTCGCTGGTCGATATTAGACCGCGCGGGTGCGCGATACACTGCAGGCTATGAGCACAGCCACAACGCCACTTCTCATCGGTGTTGCGCCCAATGGCGCCCGACGCACCAAGAGCGATCACGAGGGCTTGCCGATCACGGCCGCGGAAGTTGCAACAACTGCCGCGCGGTGCCGGCTGGCCGGCGCAGGGTTGCTGCATTTACATGTGCGTGACGAGCAGGGCGCTCACAGTCTGTCTGCGCCGCTGTATCGCGAGGCGATCAAGCAAGTGCGGCGCATGGCCGGCGCAGAGTTGCTGGTGCAGATCACCACCGAGTCCTGCGGCCTGTTTGATCCGCTGCAACAAATCGCTGCGGTACGTGGCGCTTCACCCGAGGCTGCTTCGTTTGCGTTGCGAGAGCTGTTCTCCAACGGTGTGGTCTCGCAAGCGGTCGCCGAGTTCTTTGCTTGGGAATTGGGGCGTGGCCTAAGCGCCCAATACATTTTGTATGAGCCGGCCGAGATCGCGTTTTTGCAATCGCTGGTCGAGAGCGGATTGCTGCCGGTCGATCAGCCTCATGGGTTGTTCGTGCTGGGTCGCTATGCACAAGACCAGCAGGCCGATCCTGCGGAGCTCGATGAGTTTCTGGCAGCGTGGCCTGCCCAATGGCCGTGGTCGGCTTGTGCGTTTGGCAGAGCCGAGCTGTCAGTTGCCGAGCGGGTGATTGCGCTGGGTGGCCACGTGCGAGTGGGGTTTGAGAACAGCCTCGAACAGCCGGACGGCAGTCTGCTTGAATCACCTGAGGCCCGCGTGGCCCAGGTGGCGCAGTTGGCTGCAGCGGCGGGTCGACCGTTGGCGTCACCGGAGCAGGTTCGAGCCCTGTTCCGCACGCGGCAAGCCTGAGCGCACTACGGCGATGAAACTCGCCAGCTTCCGTTACGGTGGTCGTGAGCGTGTGGGCTGGCAGCAAGGCAGCGACAGTCTGCTGTGTCTGCATGACACATTGACCGTGCTGGCAGATCCGCAGTTGGCCGCGTTGGAAGCCTGCCCCGATATGCTGTCTCTTCTGCAGGCTGGTCAGCCGGCGATGGCGCTGTTGCGGCGTGCGCACGGCGTCGCGCAGTCACAGTTGCAGCGGCTGCAGCTGATCCCAGAGTCGGCTGTGCAGTGGCGGCCGCCGGTACTGCAGCCTGGCAAGGTGCTGGGCGTGGCTCTCAACAACACGGCCTCTGATGCCCGCAAGATCAGCGCGCCCGCACACCCACTCATGTTTCTCAAGGCACGCACCAGCCTGCTGGGTCATGGCGAAGACTTGGTGGTTCGACCTTATTACGGTGGCTTGCATCCGGAGCCCGAATTAGGGGTGGTGATCGGCAAGCGTGCGCGCGATCTGGATCCACAATCAGCACTAGATTGCGTGGCTGGTTACACCATCATCAACGACATTACCGGCAATGCGATGCGTGCTGAAGACCGTGTGCATTACTGGGCGCTGTATGCCTCGGCTGCAGATCCGGATGTGCTGGAGCGCCGTGAGCAGCATCTGTCCTATACCGCGCGCTATAAAGGCAGCGATGGGTTTTGCCCTTGCGGCCCATGGTTGGTCACTCCAGACGATCTGCCTGATCCGGATGCGCTGGATGTTGTCTGTCGTGTCAGCGGCGAGGTAATCGCCGAGGACAGCACTGCCTTTTACAGCTATCGCGTAGCCGAAGTGCTGGCATGGGCGTCGCGATTTTTTACGCTGGAACCAGGCGATATTCTCTCGATGGGTACGGCGTTTCGCCCCGGGGCAGGGTCCAAGCGTTCACTGCACTTGGCAGATCTGCAGCGCTTGGATGGCCCGGTGGAAGTCAGCATCACCGGCTTGGGCACGCTGCGTAACGGTGTGCGTCGAGAGAATCCGGTGCTGCCGGACTGGCGATTGCCTCGCGGCTGATCAGCTGCCCAGTTCCTGTCGGTTGCGGTATTGATCCAGGCACTGCGCATTGGCAATGGCCTGCAGGTTCACCACCTGTCTTCCATGCACCACATCACGTACCGCCAATTCAACCACCTTGCCGCTGCGGGTGCGTGGCACTTCATCCACTTGCACGATGCGCGCTGGCACATGCCGCGGTGACGTGTTGTGGCGGATGTGTTCGCGGATGCGTTGTTGCAAAGGAAGATCAAGTATCACGCCCGCGCGCAGCACCACAAACAATACGATGCGCTCGTCTGTGTCGCGCTGCTGGCCGATTACTACGGCATCAACCACTTCCTCGACATGTTCGAGTTGGCGGTAGATCTCAGCTGTGCCTATGCGCACTCCACCGGGATTGAGGGTGGCGTCGGAACGACCCAGCAGAATGAACCCCCCTTCTGCCGTGGCGATTGCATAGTCGCCGTGGTGCCATACCTGTGCAAAGCGCTCAAAGTATGCAGCGTGATAGCGGCTGCCATCGCTGTCGTTAGCAAAACCGGTGGGCATGGAGGGGAAGGGCACTGTGCAGACCAATTCGCCGCGCTCTGCGAGTACTGCTTGGCCCTGCTGGTTCCACACGGCAACCGCCATGCCAAGACCCGCGGCCTGCAACTGGCCACGATAGACAGGCAGGCAAGGTACGCCAAGGCAAAAGCACGACAGGATATCGGTGCCACCGGATATTGACGCCAGGTGCAGGTCGGTCTTGATGTGCGCATAGACAAACTCGAACTGCTCACTGCCCAAGGGGGAGCCAGTGGATAGCAGAGTGCGCAATGATTGCAGCGAGTGGCTTTGTGCTGGCGGCGTGCTGCTGCGTGCCTGCAGGGCAAGGTAACGCGGGCTGACGCCCAAGTGGGTGATGGACTCGCTGGCCACCAGTTCCCACAAGCTGTCGCGGCGCGGGTGCACGGGTGAGCCGTCATACAGCACTACGGTGGCGCCGACTGCTAGCGCAGAGAGTTGCCAGTTCCACATCATCCAGCCGCATGTGGTGTAGTAACACAGCCTATCGCCGGCGTGCAGATCGACATGCAGCAGATGTTCCTTGACGTGCTGCAGCAAGCTACCGCCGATACCATGCACGATGCACTTGGGTTTGCCGGTGGTGCCGGACGAATACAGGATGAACAGCGGCGCATCGAAGGGCAGTCGCGTATAGCGGGGGACATCGTGCTGCGCATAGGCTTGCAGCAGGTCTTGCCATAGCGTTGCTATCTTTAATCCCGACAGGTCCGGTGTGCTGGTGAGGCAGGGCACGATTACTACGTGGCGCAGCAGAGGCAGGCGCGATTGCAGGGCAGCCACTGTGGCCAGCGTAAGGTGTGTTGTGCCGGCATACACATAGCCTTCGCAGGCAAACAGCACTTTGGGTTGCACTTGTTCAAAGCGCTCTGCCGTGCCGTCCAGACCAAAGTCCGGTGAGGCGCTGCTCCACACGGCGCCCAGGCTCGTGGTAGCCAACATAGCTACCACCGTTTCGATGCGATTGGGCAGGTAGCTGGCTACGACGTCGCCAGGGCCTATGCCCCAGTCGCGCAGCGCAGCGGCTATGCGCGCTACATCGGCGCGCAGTGCGCCGCGAGTCAGACTGCTGCGGCCGCCACGCTCATCGACACATACAAGGACCTCTGTGGCCTCATCACCGCGTAACAGGTTTTCGGCATAGTTGAGGCGCAGATTGCTAAACCACGCTGCACCGGGCATGGCGTCTGGGTGCAGAAGTGCAGGCTCCAGCTCGCCCTCAACTTGAAGGTCCGCATAGCGCAGCACTGCCGTCCAAAATGCCTCGCGATGCTGCACCGACCACTGCCAAAGCAGTGGCCAGTACGCCTGCCAGTCAGCTTGCAAGGCTGGTGCGCCATGGGTCTGGGCCGCCCAGCGTGCGAAGCGGTTCAGGTGACTGTTCTCGATGCGTGCTGCATCGGGGCGCCATAGCGCTGCGGTGTCTTCGCTCATCGGTCTAGTGTGTGTCTGTGTGCCCACCTACGCAACATCACAGTTCTATACTGTCTGCCTTGCCTGCTTAGTCGGGTGGATTGTGGCGGAGTGTTCATGCGCGTACTGCTGCTGGTTTGTCTGCTGCTGGGTTGCAGCTCTGCAGTGTTGGCGCAAGCGCCTGCAGATCCTGTTGCACAGGCCTATCAGCGCGGCGGTGTGACCGCGCTATGGCATCGCGCTGGTGCATTAACCCCCACGGGCAGCGCCTTGTTACAGCAGTTGCTCAATGCCGACCAGCGGGGTTTGCATCCTGCAGATTATTCAGCCCAACAATTACTGACGCTGTCGGGCCAAAAAGATGCGGCCTCTCAAGCACAGCTGGATCGCCAGTTGTCGCAGGCGGCGCTGCTGCTGATTGGACATCTGCAACGGGGTCGCGTGTCGCCGGCCGCTGCCGGTTATAAGTTGCCGGTACCTGTCGATGTGCTGGATCCGGTCGCTACTTTGATCTCGTTGGCTGCCAGCACTGACGTGGCTGCTGCGCTGGATGCTTACGAGCCGCATTACAACCACTATCACCTGCTCAAGCAGGCGCTCGCACACTATCGCCAATTGGCTGCGTTGCCAGCGTTGCCGGTGTTACCGCCGCTGACCGCGCGCAGTGTGCGGCCCGGTGAAAGTTATACCGGCGCACCAGTATTGCGAGCGTTGCTGGCACGCCTGGGTGATTTACCGCAGGCCGACGCCGAAGCCACTGGGACTCAACTTGATTCAGTGCTGTCTGCGGCTCTGTCGCGGTTTCAGGCGCGCCATGGCTTGCAAGCCGATGGGGTGTTGGGCGCAGGCACTATTGCTGCGCTGCAATTGCCCTTGGCCGAGAGGGTGCAGCAGTTGCAGCTGTCTATGGAGCGGGCGCGCTGGCTGCCTCGACCCTCGGGTCCGTTCATACTGGTCAACATCCCGCAGTTTCGGCTCTATGCCTTTCGGGGTCCGGGCGACAGTGAGCAGCACATGTTGGCCATGAATGTGATCGTGGGTCGTACGTTCCCCGGTCACAACACGCCAGTGTTCATGGCAGACATGCGCTATGTCGTGTTCCGGCCCTATTGGGATGTGCCGGCAAGCATTGCTCGCAACGAGATACTGCCCAAGCTGCGACAGCGCTTGGCTTGGGGTGCCGAGCAGGATTACGAGCTGGTGCGTGGCCAGGCCGACAGTTCGCCGGTTGTGGCATGGGACGAGTCGGCACTGGAGCCTCTGCAACGCGGTGAGTTGCGTGTGCGCCAGAAGCCCGGTGCGCGCAATGCGCTGGGCCGTGTGAAGTTCATGTTCCCTAATCCTTACAACGTGTATCTGCACAGCACGCCGGCGCAGTCGCTGTTTGCGCGTACAGAACGCGCATTTAGTCATGGTTGCGTGCGCGTCGAAGATCCGCAGGCGCTGGGTGAGTTTGTGTTCGCCGGCGAGGCGGGTTGGGATGGCGCGCGCATTGCAGATCGCTTGCAGGCTGAAGGCGGACCCGAGCGCATCAACCTGTCAAAGTCGCTGCGCGTGATTATTTTTTATGCGACAGCGATTGCTGCAGAGGATGGCCGTATCCTCTTCCTGCAAGATATCTATAAGCATGACCAGCGCCTCAAGCGGCTGCTGGCGATATCTGACTGAGGCGTTTCAGCCGTTCCAGGTGCGCACGCGACCGGTGTCCACGTGCACAAAGTCTGAGCTGCGGTAATAGCCCACGCCGCCGCGCTGTAAACCGCGGGCCAGCTCTGCCAGTTGGCTGCAGCTGACGCCCCGCAGTCTCACATCCATAGCGCGGCCTTCAAGATGCAGGCTGTGTACCGCGACGCCTGCGCTGCGTTCGTGCAGTGCGGCATTGCTGGCCGGTGAGCGATAGCCAGAGATGATCTGATAGCGCGGCTCAACGCCGGCCAGATCGGCCAAGTCAGCCAAGTGGTCGTACAGCGCCACGTCGATGGGATGTTGCTGACCATTGCGGTGGTCACGCAGCAGATGCTGCAGACCTTGCACCGCATCGGTGACCAAGCCACCTGCGCCCCGGTAAGCCACAGTGAGCACCTCGCCGGTATGGGTGCTGGCCAGTTCTAACCAGCGTGCCGCACGCGTGCCTAACGCTCCGTAGCGCGGCGCGGCATCCATTGGCGCGGGCAACAGCGTGGCTGTGCCGGCAGCCAGCAGGCTGGCCAGTGCCTGGCGGCGGGAGAGGGCGGGCGGGGACATAGAATCATCATGCCTGTACAGAGTGGGTCCGGCAATCGTGGTGTCGGGGACCCTCTCAAACGGCTGCCGCCGCGGCCCCGCCCTGTGGTGCAATACGCGCATAACAAGATCCAGGGAGTGCACCGATGCTTTGGTCGCAGGATTACAACCCGATGGGAGCGGCGTGGGTGTCCACGCTGATGGCGGTGATTCCGCTGGTGGTGCTGTTGGGTGGCTTGGCGGTACTGCGCTGGCGCGCACCAGTAGCTGCGATCGCCGGTTTATTGGCAGCGCTTGCCGTGGCGGTTGGTGGCTTTGGCATGCCTATCGGTCAGGCGTTGGGTGCAGCAGGCTTCGGCGCCGCCTACGGTCTGATGCCCATCGGCTGGATCGTGCTCAACATCATCTTCCTGTATCAGCTCACCGAAGAGCGCGGGCAGTTTGCAATTCTGCGCGACTCGATCGCTGGCATCACCGATGACAGCCGTTTGCAGTTGTTGTTGGTGGCGTTCTGTTTTGGCGCGTTCTTTGAGGGCTGTGCCGGCTTTGGTACGCCGGTAGCGGTGACTGGCGCCATGCTCATCGGCTTGGGCTTCACCCGTCTGCAGGCGGCGGGCCTGTCGTTGATTGCCAATACTGCCCCGGTGGCTTTTGGTGCCTTGGGCACACCGCTGGTCACGTTGGCTGGCGTTACAGATCTGCCGCTGGCAGATCTGTCGGCACTGGTGGGCCGCATGATGACGCCGTTTGCGTTGCTGGTGCCGTTTTGGTTGATGGTGGCTTATTGCGGCTGGCGTCGTACGTTCCAAATCTGGCCCGCACTGCTTGTTACCGGTGTGTCGTTCGGCGGTGCGCAGCTTCTCATCAGCAATTTGCATGGTCCGTGGCTCACTGCTATTGGTGCGGCACTGGTGTCGATGCTAGTGCTGGTTCTGTTTCTCCGTGTCTGGAAGCCCGCGCAGGTTATGCGGATCGCAGAAGATCAAGCACCAGCAGAGGCGTTTGCCAAGCCGTCTGCCGCTGCGCTGCGTCGCGCTTGGGCACCGTGGGTGGTGCTGATGCTGGTCGTCTTTGTGTGGGGCTTGCCTGCTACCAAGGCCTGGCTCGATGGTGTGTTTCGCATCGTGATGCCGTTTCCCGGGCTTGATCAGCTGGTGCAGCGCGTTCCGCCGGTGGTGGCAGCGCCAGAGGTGGAGCGCGCGCTATACAACTTCAATCTGTTGTCGATGACCGGTACGGCCATTCTGGTCTCGGCACTGATTGCCGGTACGCTGCTGGGCGCGGGCCCGCGCGCCATGTTGGCCACCTATGGTCGTGCGCTGCGCAATACCGCACCCAGCCTGCTCACTATTGCAGCGATGTTGTCGCTGGGTTACTTGACGCGCTATGCCGGTGTGGACGCCACGTTGGGCTTGGCGTTTGCAGCCACCGGCGTGATGTATCCGTTCTTCGGTACCTTGCTCGGCTGGCTTGGTGTGGCTGTCACCGGCTCTGATACCGCTGCCAATGTGTTGTTTGGTGGTCTGCAAAAAGTCACTGCCGGCCAATTAGACTTATCGCCCACCTTGATGGCTGGTGCCAACAGTGCCGGTGGTGTGATGGGCAAGATGATCGATGCGCAAAGCATTGTGGTGGCCTCGACTGCTACGCGCTGGTTTGGCCAAGAGGGCGTAATTCTTCGCTATGTGTTTGTGCACAGCATTGCACTGGCCTCGCTGGTGGGACTGGTTGTGCTGCTGATGGCGTATGTGTGGCCATTCACGCTGATGGTTCCCGGCTAGGTTGCAACGATGCACAACGCCGTCGTGGTCCAGCATCCAGAACTCATCGCTGCCTTGCGAGCGGTCTTGCCTGCGGGTGCGTTGTTGGTTGAGCCAGAAGATACCCAGCCTTGGGAGTGTGATGGCTTGACGCTGATCCGTCAGCGACCGATGGCTGTGGTGTTGCCCGACACTGAAGATCAAGTCGTGCAGGTGCTGCAGTTGTGTCATGCCTACGGCGTGCCCGTGGTGCCGCGTGGTGCAGGGACCGGACTTGCTGGCAGTGCCATGCCCAATGCCCAGGGCGTGTTGCTGGCAATGGCGCGCTTTAATCGTGTGCTGTCTGTCGACGCGCTGGCGCGTACGGCAACGGTGCAGCCGGGCGTGCGTAACCTTGCGGTGTCTGATGCCGCAGCGCCATATGGCCTGTACTACGCGCCAGATCCTTCCAGCCAGATTGCCTGCACCATTGGCGGCAATGTGGCCGAGAACTCTGGTGGTGTGCACTGCCTCAAGTACGGCCTGACGTTGCACAACGTGATGCGCGTGCGCGGCTGGCTGGTGGACGGCACGCCCATTGAGTTCGGCGGGTTGGCACTGGATGCGCCCGGACTGGATCTGCTTGCAGTGATGGTCGGTTCAGAGGGCATGTTGGCGGTCATTGCCGAGGTCACTGTGCGGCTGGTGCCCAAGCCGCAGTTGGCGCGCTGCATCATGGCTAGCTTTGCCGATGTCGGGCAGGCCGGGGATGCAGTGGCTGCGTTGATTGCCGCAGGGATCATTCCCGCGGGTCTAGAGATGCTTGACCAGGCTGCCTCACGGTTGGTCGAGCCCTTTGCTAATGCTGGCTACGACCTGGATGCCGCTGCAGTCTTGTTGTGCGAGTCCGACGGCACGCCTGCCGAGGTGGCAGAAGAAATTGAGCGTATGTGCAGCGTGTTGCGTGCTGCAGGTGCCACACGCTTGCAGGTCTCTGCAGATGAAACCGAACGTTTGCGATTCTGGGCTGGGCGCAAGAATGCCTTTCCTGCAGCCGGTCGTGCCGCGCCGGCGTACTACTGCACCGATGGCACTATTCCGCGCAAACACATCGGCACCATGCTCAAGGCGATTGCGGCGATGGAGCTGCGCTTTGGTTTGGCCTGCCCCAACGTGTTTCATGCCGGCGATGGCAACCTGCATCCGCTGGTGTTGTTCGATGACAGCGATCCCGACTCTGTCGCGCGTGCCGAAGCCTTTGGCGCCGAGATCCTCGAAGAGAGCGTGCGCTTGGGCGGCACTATCACCGGCGAACACGGTGTGGGTATGGAGAAGATCAACCAGATGTGTTCGCAGTTCGATGCTGACTCTCTCGAGGCATTTCGGGGTGTGAAGCGGGCCTTTGATCCGGCCTGTACGCTCAACCCAGGCAAGGTTGTGCCGAGCTTGCACCGCTGCGCTGAATACGGTCGCCAGCGTGTCAGCGCCGGTCGCGTTGCTTTCCCTGAGTTGCCGCGCTTCTAATGGACACGGCATTGCAGTCGCTGGTGGATCAGGTACAGGCCGCGGTCGCTAGCCATACGCCGCTGTGCATCCGGGGAAGTGGCAGCAAAGATTTTTACGGCAACCTGCCACAGGGTCAGGTGCTTGATGTACGGCATTGGCAGGGCATCGTCGACTACGACCCCAGCGAACTGGTTATCACGGCACGCGCTGGAACACCCTTGGCCCTGCTTGAGACAATGTTGTCTGAACAAGACCAGATGCTGGCCTTTGAGCCGCCGCACTTTGGGCCTGCTGCCACGGTGGGTGGCTGTGTGGCTGCCGGGCTCGCCGGGCCGCGACGCGCCTCGGCAGGTACTACTCAAGGTGCGGTGCGCGATTTTGTGTTGGGCACGCGGTTGCTGGATGGTCGTGCACGTCAGCTGCGCTTTGGTGGGACCGTCATCAAGAACGTGGCCGGCTACGATGTGTCGCGGCTGTTGGCGGGCTCATTGGGCATTTTGGGAGTGATCCTCGAAGTGTCACTCAAGGTGCTGCCTCGCCCGCGCGCCGAACTCACTCTGCAACAAGACTGTGATGAAACGACGGCCTTGTTGCGCTGCAACCAGTGGGGTGGTCAGCCTTTACCGCTGTCGGCCACACATTGGCACAACGGTTTGCTCAGCGTGCGACTGGCCGGAGCCGAAGCGGCAGTGAGAGAGGCCGCTGGGACCTTGGGCGGGCAGCCGCTGCCTGCTGCTAATGCCGCACAGTTCTGGACTGCGCTGCGCGAACAGTCATCTCACTTCTTTGCCGGTGATCTGCCGCTGTGGCGTGTCTCGGTGCCTTCGACAGCAGCAGCTTTAGGCTTCGATGCGTGGCAGTGCATCGAGTGGGGTGGTGCGCAGCGCTGGTTGCGCAGCGACCTTCCGGCAGCACAGCTGCGGGCACGTGCGAACCAGTTGGGCGGACATGCCACGCTGTTTCGCGGCGGCGATCGCAGCGCGGGAGTGTTTACGCCGGTGTCGTCTGCGGTGCTGCGTGTGCATCGCGGTCTCAAGGCAGAATTTGATCCCGCCGGCATTTTTAATCCCGGTCGCCTGATTCAGGGTCTGTGACGCAGCATGCAAACAACACTCAGCCCAGCACTACAAGATAACGTCGAAGCGCGCGAGGCGGCTGCGCTGATCCGGGCTTGTGTGCATTGCGGGTTTTGCCAAGCCACGTGCCCCACCTATCAGGTGCTGGGCGATGAACGTGACAGTCCGCGAGGTCGCATTCATCTCATTAAGCAGCTTCTGGAAGGCGAGGGCACCAGTGCGCAGACGCAGTTGCATCTGGATCGCTGCCTGACGTGTCGCGCCTGTGAGACCGCCTGTCCCTCTGGTGTGCAATACGGCCGATTGGTTGAGTTGGGCCGCGGACTGCTCGTCAAAAGCCAGCCGCGGCCGTGGTTGCAACGGCTGTTACGTCGTGGCTTGGCCGGTGCATTGACCGGCCCATTGTTCGCGCCTGCTGCTGCATTGGGTCGTTTGCTGCGGCCGCTGTTGCCAGCGGCATTGCAAACTCATTTGCCGGTGCGTGTGACTGCCGGTGCAATGCCACAGCGCATGCACACGCGCAGCGTGTTGTTGTTGGCCGGTTGCGTACAGCCGGCTTTGGCCCCGCAGATTAACGCCGCTACAGCACGTGTGCTGGATGCGCTGGGCATCACTGTGCGAATTGCCGCTGGTGCAGGCTGTTGTGGGGCGATACACCAGCATCTGGATGCTACGGAGCAGGCACGTGATGCAGCACGACGCAACATCGATGCCTGGTGGCCTGCCATTGATGCCGGTGCCGAGGCGATCGTGGCCAATACCTCGGGTTGCGGTTCGATGCTGCGCGATTACGCAGTGCTGTTACAGCATGACGAGGTGTATGCCGCACGCGCTGCGCGCGTGGTTAGTCTGGTGCGTGATCTGTCAGAAGTGGTGGCACCGCTGGCGTCACAGTTACGGCCGTTACTGCGAACATCAGTGGTGACACGTGTAGTGTTTCAGGCGCCGTGCAGCTTGCAACACGCGCAGCGAATTCGCGGCAGCGTAGAAGGATTGCTGTCGGCGTTGGGTGCCACGCTGCTTGCGGCGAGTGATGCGCAGCTATGTTGTGGGGCTGCCGGCACCTATACGCTGCTGCAGCCGCAGATATCGACTCAGCTGCGTCAACGCAAACAGGCTGCTCTCACGGCCGCCGAGCCGCAGATCATTCTGTCTGCCAACCTAGGTTGCATGCTGCAACTGGCCGCCGGGTCAGCCGTGCCAGTGCAGCATTGGGTGGTTTGGGTCGACAGCCAGTTGGCCTGACCCTTAGGTCTATTTGCCTGTCACCGGATTGACGTAGTGATAGGGCGTCAGAAAGCCTTTGGGGTACATATCAAAGGCGAAGCTCGGCGGCCGATCCGGCGGGTTTGAATCGGTGATGCCCGGTGGCGGTCGCAGCTTGAGTTCCTTCCAGCCCACGTCATAGGGCGCAAAGTAGGTGTTGACCTGCTGGTCTTTGCGGAACTTCCACACGCCATCGACCTTGATGAACTCATTCTCGTAAGTGCCGCCCATCCATTGGCCGCTCTTGCCAGCGTTGCCCATCATGCTCAGCGCGCGTGAACGCAGCTTGGCACTTTGGCCATCTGCTGCAACGCTGATGACCGGCTGATATTGCATGTGGTTGTGCAGCACGCCGTCGTCTAGTCCAGCCTGACCATACAGATTCAGGTTGCGGCGCACTGCTGCGCGGCCTGCATACACGCCGCGCATGGCGATCTCGATCGTGCCGTTGTCATCAAACAGCGCCGCCAAGTCGTCCCACAACAGCGTGGCCAGGTAATAGCCATAGCGCATCTGCAGGTTTTCAATTTGGACTGCGTCTTCGATATGGACCAGTTGCTGTTCAATGCCGGCCAGCTGGCCGGCCAGTGCCTGTGCATCCACACGGGCGGTGGCCTTAGCCGGCGAGGGTTTAGTGCCACGCACCGGGTGTTCGTAATGAAAGGGTGCCGGTATGCCGGGGCCGGCGAACTCGCTCTGTGGTTTCAACGCTGTGTCGGGCGCGATTGTGGGTGCATAGCGCGAACGTGCTTCCCAGACTTTTCCCCAGCCTTGTTCATAAGGCGTGAACATCGTCGGGTACAGGTGCAGACGCCGGATCTTCCAGACGCCGTTGTCCTTGATGTACTCATTCTCGTAAGTGCCCGTGCCCCACTCGGCAAACTCGCCGGCCTTGGCCAATTGCGAAAAATGCCGCCAGCGGCCGCGTGCGCTGCGGCCGTCGGCAGACACGTGCACCACCGGTTGCAGCTGCATGTTGTCGTGCAGGCGGTTTTCAAGCACACCTTCCGGGCCCAACGATGCCAAGTAGGCCTGCACGCGTTCCTTGCCTTGCCACTGCCCCAGACCCTCTATGCGCAGCGATGCGTCATCGCTGAACAGTGCTGCAGCCTGTGACCACTGGCTCTTGTCGATATAAAAACCGTAGATACGCTGCAGGTCTTCTATGGCTCGCTGGTCCGCCAGACGCTGTACGTCGGCAGCCAGTTGGGCGGCGCGTTGTGCCAGACGTGCGACAGGCAGCGCCTGAAGCGCTGTGACGGCTGCTGGCGAAGCGGACGGCGTTGCGATCGCTGACGCACCGCGAAAGTGGAAGGGAGGCGTAAACGCATAGGGCCAACTGCGGTAGTTGACCGACGGTGGCGCATCCGGCGTCAAACCGGCCGGTGCGAAGTGCCCGTCGTTCACGTCACTGTGTTTGGCCCAGCCGCCCTCATAGGGCACGAACAGCGTTTGAAACCAGTGCACCCGACTGATCTTCCAAACGCCGTTCTCTTTGACGTATTCGTTTTCAAACGGGCCTTCGCCCCAGTACGCGTTCTTGCCCAGTTCACCCACCAGCATCACATCGCGCCAAGTGCCCCGTGCACTGCGGCCGTCCGCGGCCAAGGTGATTACGGGCATCAGCTGCAGATGTTCGTTGAGCTGACCCGCTGCTAGGCCTTGTTTGCCGTGGCCCAGCGCACGCAGGTATTGGCGCACGCGGCCCTTACCTTGGAATACGCCGTCCTGGCCCAGTTCGATGGAGCCGCTGTCGCTGAACAGATCTGCTGCTTCGTCCCATTTGCCCTGATCCAGGTAGTAGCCATAGCTGCGTTGCAGGCGTGCGATGGCGTTCTGGTCTTCAAGACGCGTTTTGCGCAGCTCTAGTTGCGCCACCTGCGTAGCCACCGCGCTGTTGTCGGTGGCGGCCCGAGCCGCTGGTGTGGCCGCGCAGGCCAGGGCAGTGGCGCACAACATCACAAGTGTTTTCATTTGCCGGTCACCGGGTGGCGATAGTTAAAGGGCGGTATAAACGGTGCGGGCCACGGGTCATAGCTAACCGACTGGGGCATGTCTGGCGGATAACCGGCAAACGGGCTGAACATGCCCGCAGAGTGCTTGCCCCAGCCCTTGTCGTAGTCGGTGTAGAAAGTCTGATAGCCGTTGAGCACCTGATACTTCCAGATGCCGTTTTCCCGCACGTAGACGTTTTCGTAAACGCCATCACCCCATTGTGCGGAGCGGTCCAGCAGGCCATACATCACCACCAGCCGGGAGCGGATGGTGGCCGTATTGCCGTCCGGGGTGATGTTGATCACAGGCTGGATCTGCATGTGGTTGAACAGCGTGCCGTAAGTCGGTGCACCCAGGCGCCGCATGTATTCGTAGACACGGTCTCGACCGAGGAATACGCCGCGGCCCAGGATCTCGAGCCAGGCGTTTTCGGTGAACAGCGCCGAGATGGCGTCCTGCATCGATTTGTCGGCGTAGTAGCCGTAGGTGCTTTCGAGGTTCTCCACCTCATCAAAGCTGCGCAGCTTGTCGATCTTGAGTTCCAGTGCACGCACCTGCGCCTCAAGTTCCGCGACCGATTTCTTGGCGCTTTGGTCCGCTGCCGGGGCTGCAGCGGCTGGCACCAGCTTGTAGTCGGAACGCGCCGGGTTATCAAAATGCATCGGCGCGGTATACGTCGCGGGCCACAGCTCATAGGTCACGCTGGGTCCGCGAGTTGGCTTAACTGACGACTTGCCATAGCTGCGCGTGCTGGCAGCGGTGGCGTGGGTCCAGCCGCCCTCATAGGGCGCATGAAAGCGCACGTAGTAGTGCAGGGCGGCAATCTTCCACAGGCCACCTTGTTTCACATAGTCGTTTTCATATACGCCTGCACCCCAGTTGGCAGATTGTCCGTAGATGCCATCCTGGATGGTGTCGTGCCAGCGAGCTTTGGCCTGCATGCCGTCGGCCGATAGCGTGATGACCGGTGAACGCAGGAAGTGATTGTTGAGTTGGCCCTTGAGCAGACCCGGCTTACCGCCACTTAAGCTGTAGAGATATTTGCGGATCGCAGGCTTGCCCACGTACACGCCATT